>JALEUF010000083.1 GCA_022781015.1 Caryophanales bacterium | reverse complement strand
AAGATGCAATGTATTTGAAGTTCCACTTTTTACGATTTTGTTGTTCCTGAATTCGAAATAATAATTCTTGCCGTTATCAAACTTAGCAATCCCGCTAGGAACGCTACCTTTGGAATTGGATTCGGTAACATATCCATCTGGAGTCATATAGGTAACATCTTTCCTATATTCGTTCTCTTGATAATATTCAGAATAAGAGAAAGTAACACCATGTCCACCTTCTTTTAAGGAATTTGAAATTTCACCAAACGCATTTAATAAAGGTTTTACTTCTTCATCTTCTTCATATGGAGCAGGCTTAGCGATATCTTGTTCCTGGGCTTGCATGATATCCATGCTAGCAGTGAACCAGTTATAGACGCTAGTGTCATCTTCATAGACCTTTCTAGCAGTTTGGATATCAAGATGTACAGTCCCGCTTTCTAATGTTAATAAGCACTTATTGACATCAGCTTCAAAAGTCTCGCCGAAGAACATTGCGGCAATTCCAAAATCAGAAGCAGAATAGGAAGTAACTGAATAAGTTCCATCCTTATTATCCCTGATATCAGAATACTTAATTAGTTTGAATGGGTTAGCAAAATATCTATCATATCCAACTTCGACATTGATTTTATTTCCGTCTTCATCGGTATCTTCGCTAGTATAGACAACTTCATGTACCTTGTTATCAGCACCTAGATATAATCTAGTTAGTAACCCTTTTTCATTACGGAATACTTTGAAAGTATAAGAAGCATCAGGATCAGCTTCATCGCTAGTAGAAGAGAAACGTACTTCACTATTTAATGTAGCGGAAGATTGTCCAGCGAATTTGGTAAAGCTAATCTTTTCGCTAGCATCATAAGTCGTGCCGTAGGTAGGATCAGTTACTTCTCCAGAGAATTCCCAGTTGACCTTGCCTTGGATTAATAAGCCACTATTTCTAAGTTCATTAAAAACATCTTCAGTAATGGCATCATAATTAGAAGGCTTGGTAGAAATGCTTGGATTAGTATCATCGCTTTTATCAGGAATAGAAGATACATCCGAGGTGAATTCGCCACCTTTATTTGAGGATTCGCTACTACTAGAGCTAGAAGAAATATCTCCCCCAGCGCAAGAAAATAGCATTAAAGATGATAATGTGATTAATAACAATTTGCTTTGCTTTTTCATATGTTTCTCCTTAATTTATTTTTTCCCATTTGGCATAGAAAGTCGTATCGGAAGCGATAGGTTCATCAAATGAAGCGATTTCGGTAAGTTCCTTATCCTTATACCAGCCTAGGAACATATATCCTTTCCTTCTAGCGGCTAAGGCATCGATTTTATCGCCTTTATTGATAACTTTTGTTACGTTTTCGGCCCCTTCATAATTGAAATCGAAGGTAACTGTTACCTTTTCGTTATATTTAGCCTCGATAACAATATAGGCGCTAGAAGAAGATTGATCATAAGTGAAGAAGACATCTAATGTTAGTTCAACTCCTTTAGATACAACTTGGGTTGAAGTCAATTCGATGCATAAAGAAGTATTTGGATATAGCCCTGCTTTTAATTCAGGCCAATAAGTAGAATCTACCTTAGAAGAATAGGCGCGCAATACACGGTCGACTTCGCTATATAAGGCAGCCTGTTCATAAGAAGAGAGCGAGCCATCTCCATCAAAATCATAGATGGCAAGGCTACCCATGTAATATTGCATCTGGACTTGCTTGTCTTCTTCAGATGCAAATAAGGTTGCTTGGTTATAATATCCACCCAAAGTTGCAATGGAATTGAATCTATCCTCACCCAATATTTTTTTAGCAGTAGATAGGTATTCATCGCCAGCGAATAATTGATCTAGAGTAAGGCTATCGCCGTCTTTTATCTTGCTGGGATCGATTCCAGTAACGGTAGTCCCTATATCGCTAAATGTAGAGACAAGTTTGTAATAAGCAGTCATGGAATCACTACTTATCGCATATATTCCGGAAATAGTAACTTCATTTTCTTTCCTTAAGTCGATTGTAGAAGAATACAATAGAGAAGTAGTTACTTCGGTAAATGTATTAGAAGCGAATATCTGACAATTCTTATTACCCATTTCATAGCTATATAGTCCATCTTCTTCTTTATTGAAGAAAAGGGAAGACATAGCAAATTGAGGGAAGGTAGTAGATAAATTGGAATTAGATAACTTAAGTCCTTGGTTATAATAATTCCCCTGTATTTCAATTACTTCCTGAATGAAATTATCCTCAGTTTCGTAATAATATTTACTTGAGAGCAATTTATTAGTAGCGTTATAGACTTTAGCAACTTTAGTGGAATTCCCATACATGGTTTCGTTCTTTTGGGCTAAAGTGCCTTTTAGGGACAAATCAGGTTCCCCAACCCTATAGATGGAAGTAGTTTCCTTATAATTATTTTTTCTAAGCTTAGCTAATGTTGCTTCTAGGGCTTCATCTTTTTCACCGCTTGCTTGCTTAATGAAGTTTTTCTTTATTTCTTCATTATCCTCACCATAGGCAACAATATTTCCTTCAAATTCATATTGCATGGTGTAACTAGCTTGATAAGCTGGGTCATATCTTTTTTGGGTTTCGGTAGAAAGATAATATTCGCTTATATGTCCATCTTTAATAGTCAAGATGAAATCTTTAGCAGCAGGAACAGTATTTGAACCAAAGAAATTGGCCGTTATATTCCTTCTAAGCGATGCATCGGCCTTATCATTTAAAATAAAACTACCATCTTTGTTCTTATCAAACATATCGGATTTCAGATCAAAGAAGACATCACATAATCCAGATTCATCCCACATTACAGGCTTACTACCTTGGATTGTATCTTGGCTAATTTGATAAGGAATCAAGACATTATTAATAGCAAGGTAATTGCTATAAGTATTGCCAAATGGATCAGTATAGAAATAGCCTGAATCCGCGACTACTTCTTTCTTAGGAAGAGAAGTGTTACTTTCGATGCCTTCATATTGTTGATAGGCATATTCCTTCTTGGTTGTTTGGACATCTAGGTAATAACGTCCATAATAATTTTGTAAGTTTTCTCCAGTTCCAGTTGAGGAAGTAACGGTAACTAAAGATGAGTAGGAAACAGCTTTGGAAAGCTCTTTAAGCATCTTTGTTAGTTCTTCTTTGTAGTCTTCTTCTACCAAAGAGGAATCCTCTTCGCTGCTATCTTTGCTGCTAGTAGGTTCGCTAGACGAACTTGGCTCGCCGCAAGATAATAGAAGGGCTAGATTAGAAATAACTAACAAGGATTTTTTAAATTTAGACAAATTCATAAAATACCCTCGTTCATACAAAGGGATATTATATAGTTAATATTATTAATATTAAACAACAAAAAACTTTTGCTGTCGAAATTAAGGTTAAATATATTATTGCTTTTTCTTGCCTAACAAATAGAAATAAGCGAACTATATTTTAAAATATTGGCCAGTCAAAAAGAAGATTATGTTGATTATATTCAACATATTTATGAATGACTGCAACAAAAATAACAGTTTTTACATGGAAAATATCGAATTTAGATAAAAATGCTAAATTAGACTTGGTTTATTTATTTCTAAAGATAAATAAGCATTATAGGAAGCTAGGCCTACTAAAGGAACAACCAATCCAAATGGAATAGAAAATATGATTCCCATAGTCGGCATATTACCTATTAATCCAAAAGGCAATGAAAAGGATAAAACTAGGATTAAGGAAAAAGAGCCAACCCATGTAGCCATATTCTTGTTGTTTCTAATCCCTAAGATTAAATAAATTGCGAAACTTATCAATCCTAAAGGTAAGGCAATCGATAAAGAATAAATATCCAAATAAAGTAGAGAGAAAGATAGCAATGAAGATCCAATTAATAAGAATGCAAATCGATAATTCTTGATTAAGAAATCTTTTATTCTTACAAATGATATTTGATATTCATATTCTTCCTTGCTTTCTAATATAGGCACAATAATAAATAAAGCAAAAATGGCCCCTTTATATGAATCAAGGAATAGATATTCATATTCTACTAAAGTCCTAATTAGGAATGGGGCAAAGTAGACTAAACTCATAAATATCGATGGGTCTTTATTCTCTTTGAATTTCTTAACAAATCTATAACCTAGATAAACTAAAACTGCAATATATATTATTGAACGCAATAAGCCTCCCCTAGCTAGACATTCTAGGAATCCATTATGGGCTGGCCAGGAATTAAACGCTTTGGCATCAGGAGAAGAAGAATCCGCTGCATAGAAGAATGAATACTGGAAATTAGTATCGCCAAACCCAAATATCCAAAACATGGGAGACATATTTAATTGATTAAATAGCTTTTTATATATTACAAACCTAGTCCCGATTGTCGTTCCTTCTCCGCTAGAGAAAATGCTCTTGCATGCTAATAATAGATTTCTAAATAATCCATCCCCTTCTGGAATCGGTATACATAAAAGAATAATCCCGATCAAAAAGATAACTCCTACAATAGAAAACAAGGTAATGGATAGCTTCTTTTTCGTTTTAAACAACGTAAATCCCTTATATAACATGTAAGAAAATATCAAGACAGCTTCGGCCACTATGGATGATTTGGAATTGACTGGAACTGAGGATACAAGAAGGAAAATAAAGAAAAATATCCTCCACTTCTTTTTATCTAATTCAAATAGATATATCGTTGACATTACCCCAAAAAGAATAACAAGGCCGAATATATTTTTATGCCCGAACAAAGAAGAAATAAAGGACTCTTCTCCCTTAAATAAGGCAACATAATCATTAAAATCAATTATATAGCTAATAATTATTCCTAGCAAAGAAACAATAACAAAAATTTCAAATACGAAATTAAAACTCTTCTTCCCCTTTTTTAACAAAGGAAGGAAGGTGTAGAAAGAATAAATAAATATCGCTAAGGATAAATATGCAAATAGGAGGTAAATCCTAAAAGAAATAGGAGAAACAAAGCTAAAACTAGAATCTATCTCTAATTTAGACGGGAAACTGAATAAGGCAATCCCGTCTCCTATAAAGCAAATCAAGGTAGCTATAAG
>JALEUF010000066.1 GCA_022781015.1 Caryophanales bacterium | reverse complement strand
TAATGAATTATTCCCGATGTACATATTAGAAGCCGCTTCTACAAAAACCCCATTCTTACTTAGGGATTTAGATTTATATAAGGACATTTTATTTAATGATTATCTAGTAGGTAATGATGTTGCTTCCTTCTCTAATGTAATAAAAAAGCTCGCAACTGATAGCTCTTTTTATAAAGATGCAGTTAATAAAAGCGAGAAGATATCATCATATTACTGCAAGGATAATGTATCTAAATTGTGGCGAGAATATTATTTTAGGATTTATAATAAATGGGCTAAATGCAAAAAGAAGAAACTTATTAAGCCTTTAAAGGAGAACAATTAATTATGAAAATTGCTATATCGGCCGAATCTACAATCGATTTACCAAAGGAACTTCTAGCTAAATATGATATCCATACCCTCCCATTTACCTTGGTTATGGGCGAGAAACAAGGATTAGATGGCGAGATTAAACCTGAAGACCTTTATGAATATACCGAGAAAACCGGCACTTTACCTCATACAGCCGCGGTTAATGAATATCAATACAGTGAACATTTCACTTCCCTTTTAAAAGAATATGACCATATAATCCATTTCTGTTTGTCTAGTGAGATATCTTGTGCTTGCCTTAATGCTAGAAATGCCGCTGCTAAATTAGATAATAAGGTTGATGTTATCGATACTAGATCCCTTTCTACTGGCATTGCTCTTCAAGCTATCTATGCTTCTATTCTTGTTAAAAACAACCATACCCCAGAAGAAATAGTTAATTTATTAAAAGAAAGAATCCCATTCGATCAAACTTCTTTCTCCCTTGAATCAGTTAATTATCTATATAAAGGCGGAAGATGCTCATATTTGAAGATGCTTGGTGCCAATATATTAAAAATCAAGCCTGCCATCTATGTTAAGGATGGAAAGATGGGAGTGGGGGGCAAATATAGAGGTAACATGCTCAAGGCCGTCATGGGTTATGTCGAAGAGACATTAGCTAAATATAATAATCCTGACCATAGCCGTGTATTTATTACTTATTCGACTGCTCCAGAAGAAGTTGTTGCTGCTGTAAGGGAAAGACTAGAAAAAGAAGGATTCAAGGAAATAATTCCTACAACTGCAGGTGCTACTATTTCTTGCCACTGCGGCCCTCATTGCCTTGGAATACTTTATTTCAATGATGGCGATGGCCACATTGAATAATATTATCTAGATGTTTCGCCCTTCCTAAGTGAGGGGCTTTTTTGTTAAAGAGGCTGCTTGGAATTTTTTAAAAATGTTATTAAAAAATGAATAATGCAAAACTCTTAAAAGGCCTATGGACACTTCCCTTAACTAAAAATATTTTTTCCTATCTAGTAAGATGACTTTTATTAGAGTAAAATAATATATTACAAAAGAGAAAAGTTACGTATTTATCGAATCTTTTTGAAATTTAATTATACTTTAAGTCAAATGCGAAGTGTATCTTTTTCTATATGATAGCGCTTTCAAAAAAATAGTTCTTTTCTTTGCAACCGAATAGTTTACATTGTAGAGATAGTTAGATTGGAATTGGCAAGAGGAATTAAATTCAACCTTAAACCAAATCTAGTATAACTCCGGCTTATAGGCCTGAAAGGATATGACATGAAGAAAGTCAATAAATTCTTCCTACTCGGCGGACTCCTTAGTGTAGCCGCTATCACTTCATCTTGTAGCAATTCTTCCTCAAACCCAGCTGAATCTGGATCTGGATCTACTGTTGAAAAAGAAACCATCAAAATCCAATTCGTTCCATCCAACGCTCCAGACAAGCTAGCTACTTTGGCTAAGAAAATGGCTCCTCTTCTTGAGAAAATTGAACCAAATTACAAGTTCTCAATTACTACTGGTACCGATTACGCTGCAACTACAACTGCTTTATTAGCTGATCAAATCGATATCGGATTCCTTATTGCTTCTGGCTATGCCGAAGCTACCCTAAAAAATCCAGGAAAAGTCGAAGTTTTAGTTACTTCCGTCCGTGATGGATATCAAGTTCAAAAAGACTATAAAACCGAAGCTGAACAAATCAAGGCTATGAACGGCGAAGTCGAAGGTTATGAATACCTTGGACAACAATCCACCGAACAAGTCAACTGGTATACTTCTCAATTAGTCGTTAGAAAAGATGCCTATGTCGATGTTAATAAAGATGGCAAGATCGATATTCTTGATATGGCTGGCAAAACTGTTGGCCGTATGGGAAATACTTCCGGCGCTGGGTATTTACGTCCTTTAAAATATCTTGCTGATCATGGTATGTCCATGGTTGACAATATCACTGATCCAAAAACACAAATTAAGGGTATTGATTTTGGCAAATCCGGTTATTCCGCCGCTTGTGAAGCCATGATGAATGGCGAAGTTGCTGGATTCTGGGGATATACCGATGTTAGATATTCTAACTTCTATTCCAAACCTGAATCTGCCCATTATCAAGATAAGAAATTATTCACCGATTATAAGGTAATCGCTATCACCGATGGAATCTATAACGATACCATCTCTGCTAGAAGCAATTTATCAAAAGAAAAGAAAGCCGCAGTTGTTCATGCCTTCAAGGAATTATCCAAAGATGGCGATAAGAACAAAGAAGGAACTGGCGCTTATTATCTATATAACCTTTATTCACATACTGGTTATACCGATGCAAAAGATTCTGATTTTGATGGCGAAAGATCCTTCTATCAATATTGTGTCGATCATAACCTTATCTAATTTAAATTAATCCTCTACTGGGGGAGCTAGTTGGCTCCCCCTTTTCCTAGATATAGACGGAGAAAAAACAATGATTGAATTTAAAAACGTTACCAAAACCTATCCAAACGGATTCACTGCCTTAAAAAATATAAACCTTACTATAAAAGATGGCGAATTTGTCTGCATTATCGGCCTTTCTGGGGCTGGTAAGTCTACCCTTATTAGGACAATAAACAAGATGCATCCAATTAGTGAGGGTGAACTTTATGTCGATAACAAGGACATATCCAAAGCCAAAGGCAAGGAATTAAGGGAAATAAGACGTCATATAGGGATGATTTTCCAATCGTTTAATTTGGTAAAGCGTTCTAGTGTTTATAAAAATGTATTGTCTGGAAGGGTTGGATACCATAATACATTCTCTTGTCTTTTCTCCATTTATAGCAAAGAAGAGAAAATGCTTGCCTTAAGATGTCTAGATAAACTAGGAATATTAGA
>JALEUF010000059.1 GCA_022781015.1 Caryophanales bacterium | reverse complement strand
CCTAATCATGATCAAAGTAGAAATCGTTTATTCAAATAACAATCTCTCTTCCTTGAAGATTAAAGGACATGCAAATTCGGGAGAATATGGCAAAGACCTAGTTTGTGCTGGTGTATCTGCTGTTACCATTGGTGCCCTTAATGCTATCGAAGATGATTCCAAATTTGAAATAGAAGTGGAACCTGGCGATGTGTCGATAGAAGTTATCGATAAGCCAAGCGAACATGACTTAACGGTTCTAGAAATCATGATATTGCAACTTAAAACTATAGAAGTATCCTACAAAGGGTACATCTCAATCAAAGAAAGGAAGTAAACTTATGAAATTCATTCTTGATCTTCAACTCTTCGCTTCCAAGAAGGGTGTTGGTTCAACTAAGAACGGCCGTGATTCTGCTGGACGTAGATTAGGCGCCAAGGCCTCTGATGGAGAATTCGTTACCGCTGGTTCAATTCTATACCGTCAAAGAGGAACCAAGATGCACGCTGGAACCAATGTTAAGATTGGTGGAGACGATACCTTGTTTACCACTGTCTCTGGCATTGTCAAATTTGAACGTGTCGGACGCTCTGGAAAGAAAGTTTCTGTCTATCCAGTCGAAGCTGCTAACTAATTTAGTTTAGATGTTTAGGCCTCCTTCGGGAGGCTTTTTATTTTACCTGGATCTTATATACATATATATAGAACGCGCGTGCGTATGTAGGTTAGTGATTTTTGGTCAAATTAAATGGATTGCAAAGATTAAAATAGACAAGAAATTAACATTTTAAGCAATTTTTAGCAGCATTTTTAAATTTTTATCTATTTACCGAAATCAAAAAAACTTTCGATAAAATGGTTACTTTTCTTCTATTTTAATTTTAATGATTGAAAAAATGTAAATTTTGCAAAAATTCGATAATGTAAGCCTTTACATTAATTAAATATGTTATTAAAATAATCGCATGTTGATCAAAAGTTACTAGGTTGATTTGGGCATGTTTGCTCGACTAGTGTTTAGCGAAATTCATATATTGAAAGCCCTTTCACCAAACTAATTTTTGGAAAGGAGTAAGTAATTAATGATTAACAAAAAAATTGGCTGCGGACTACTCTGCTTAATGTCCTTAGGCCTACTTGCTTGTGGTGAACCAACTTCAACTCCAGCTCAAACTGAAGATGAGGAAGATTATCCTCAAGTGACAGACCCAATTGAAGAGACCATGTACAATCTTGCAATCACTGGTGAAGGTGCCTTTACACAAGGACATAACTGGAAGCCAACCGAATGCAAAGACATTGCTGAACTTCACTTTACTAGAGTCGACAAGACCGAATGGAAACTCGAAAATATCACTTTAGCTGTTGGCGAACAATTCAAATTTGTCTTCAACGACAACTGGGGTGGAGACTTCGGCTATTCTGGAATGGATAGCAAATCACCTGCTTATGAAAACATTGAAAACGCAGGCGGAAACTGCAAAGTAAAAGTTGCTGGAACCTATGATTTCTTCTACCATCCATTATGGGTTTCTGATACTGTCACATATGCAGGAAGTATGGCCATTAAACTTCATGCTTAATTTATTAGGAGAGTTAATTTAACATGAAAAAATCATTATTTGTTTTAGCAGCTGCTATGTTTACCGTTGCTAGCTGCGGTGGCAGCAATCAATCTGGAACTACCGTTACTGAAAATGCCAAAATCGTTGTTTGGGGACCAGCTGAAGAAGAACAAGTCGTTAAGGCTATTGTTGATAAGCACAATCAAGAAAATCCAAACGATATCATAAAATATTCCTTCAACGTCTGCTCTGAAGCTGATGGTGGAACTACTATAGCTACTGACCCAACTGTCACTAACTATGCTTCTTTATTTGCTTTTGCTGATGACCATCTTGGAAATCTAGTCAACAAGAAAGTTGTTAGAAAATTAGGCGGAAAGAACCTTGAAACCGTTACTGCTAACGATACTGAAAATTCTATCGAATCTGCTTCTTATACCGTTGATGGTGTCAAAGATACATATGCATATCCTATTTCAACTGATAACGGGTATTTCCTTTATTATGATGGTGATGTTTTAGGCGATGAAGATGTCAAGACTTTCGAAGGACTATTAGCCAAGGCTGCCGAAAAAGGCAAAAAGGTTTACATGAATGTTCCAGATGGTTGGTATGCCGCTTCATTCTTCCTTGCTCAAGGCGTCTGCGGAACAGATTCCTTAAAGTATGAAACCGTCAAGAAAGAAGATGGAACCAATGGTGTAAGATATAATGTCACCTGGGATAGCGATGCTGGTGCTAAGATGGCAAAAGCCACTTCTGATCTATTTGTCCAATATAACGCTGAATCCAAAGTCGAAGGAAAGAAAAATACCTTCTTGAATGGTGATGATGCTGTTATCGGAACTGCCGCAACTAATGGCGAATTAGCCGCTGTTGTCACTGGTACCTGGAACGAAAAGTCCTTGGATGCCAAACTTGGCCAGTTAAAGGCCTGCAAGCTTCCAACTCTTGATGGACATCAATTAGGTTCATTCTCTGGAACCAAGCTATATGGCGTTAATGCTTTCGCTAAGACTGAAGAACAAAAGACTGCTCATAAATTAGCCAAACTTCTAACTACAAAAGAAGCCCAAATCGTCCGTTATCAATTAAGAACTTCCTTCCCATGCAACAAGGAAGCCTTGCAAGATCCAGCCTATACCGAAGCTCAAACTATCGGTGGACCAGCCTTTATTGAACAAGCTAAGTATTCTGCTATTCAATCTAGAGCTGCCGAAGGTAGATATTGGGATGTTGGTAAAGCCATTGGTGATGTTATGATGAAGGGTTACGTAACTGCTGATAAAACAACAACCCCTCTTACTTCTGAAGCTGAATGGAAGCAATTCCTTACAGACCAACTCAATCCACTACGTCAAGTAGCATAATAAATTTAAATTAACTAAAGGGTGGGGTGAATAACCTCACCCTCTTTAGTGTTTAGTCTCTTCACCATTACTTTGGAAGAGGGCGATGGTGAAAGGATTATTAAGGAGAATAATCATATGGAAGAGCAAGATTCTAGTGTAGGACTTGAATTAAGCGAAGAATCAAACCTATCAAAAAAGGTTGATAAACTCCCAGCTTATATGTGGATCCTATCTACTATTGGAAAGTTCTTTAAGGCAATTTTCGCCTTTGTTTTTAGTTTTATAATTGATGTCTTTAAATCCTTATTTAACTTTTTCAAAGTCGTCGGACTTGGAATTTATAAGGGAATATTAGGGATTGGAAAGATATTCAAAGATCTTTATCACAAATTCGTATTTAATGACATTTGGGGAAGGCTATCCTTTCTTTTCTTTGGTGTAAGCAACATTGCTAATAGAAGATATGTAAACGGCTTATTGATGTTAGTTTTTGAAATAGCCTACTTATTTTTGTTTTTCTTTAGTGGAGTTGGTTCCATTAGGCTTCTTGGTTCACTAGGTGACGTAAAGAAATCCTACGAAGGAAACTGCACCTTTGACCCTGATTTAGGAGATGAACTTTGCGAACATGTTCCAGCTTCCAATTCAGTTTTAATCCTTGTTTACGCCATTTTATGGATATTATCGATTTTCTTGTTCTTTGTCATCTGGAAGAAATCAATTGATTCAGGTTATAAGAATTATAGAATTGCCCATTTCGAGGATTTTGTAAGAAGGGCGGATACTTCTAAACCATATTCAGATCAAATCGATGAAGATATCACTTCTAGTGAATTCTATAGCGTATCTAACAAAGAACTTAAATATAGATATCTCCCTGTCTTGAAAGCCATGGAGGAATTAGCGGATAAGGATACTTCTTTAAGCGAAAAAGAAAGAATTATCGATAAACGTTATTATAAATATGTATATATAAGGACTATCGAATATAGGAAAGAATTCCATAAGAAAAGACTCGCCTTATTATCTAAAGTCAATAAGATTGATGCCAAAATCAACAAAATTGAAGGTAAGTATTACTTTAACGACAAGATTGCATCATTAGAAAAAGAAGTTAATGTTTTAGTCGCTTCATACAATCAAACCTCTTCCGATCTTGATTTAATGTATGATGACTTGCTTAAAAAGGGTATCCAACCTAAAAAAGATGACGCCTATAATGCTTTATCTAAGAAAAACCATTCTTTAAGAGATGCTAAGATTAGAAAAGAATCTATATTGGTTTCTTTAAAGCAACATAAGCAAAAACTAATTGATAAGCAAAATCAAAAGAAGCTTATCTTAACTTCTAAACTCGATGATTTATCTAAGAATGATATTTCTTTCTCAACATTAGATTCAGTCGAAAACCATTCTCAATACGGCAAATTCAATGTCTATTACACGAAGAAAGCTGCTTTTGAAAAGGATATCCTTTTCTATTCTCATTACCAAGAAATCAAAGATATCTATAATAGCGGTTTAGTCGATTATGCTTCTGCTAATGAAGAAAACAAAACGAAAAGAGAAACTAGCAAGGCTGAATATGAAGCTAGACTAGATGAAATCAATAAGCAATACGAAGGAATATATGCTAGACGCAACGCTATCATTGAACTTAGAAATAAGGAAAATGAAGAATTCAAGTCTAAAATAGCTTCTTGCTCAAAAGAGGAAAAAGCCGATTTGCTATTCCAGCATAACGACATGCTGAAGACGCTAAAAGGCAAAATCCTTTCTCTTCCTACCGTCAAAGAAATAAAAGTCGGCAAGAAAGAAGACGTTAAAAACGCCACTAAAGCCTACAACAGGGATTATAAAGGCTATGTTGTCGATTATTCTCCAAAAGCCTATGCTCGTGCAATTGCGACTGATGAATTAGTAGTCAAATATGGCCTTGAATATGCCCTTGCAAGTAAATATGTAAGAGTTATCGAAAAGTCTTTATCTAATGAAGAAGTTGCGAAGAGAATTGAAGAACAAAAGGCTAATCTTGAGCAATATGTTAACGACAATCCAAACGCATATGATGGAAAGCCATTAACATTAAAACAACAAGTCTCATCATTACTTAATGAGAATTTCCATACTGCTTTATTGGCCTTGCCAATTTTAGGTGTATTGTTATTCACATTAATGCCTTTGATATTGTCAATTCTAGTAGCCTTTACTAATTTCGATAAGAACCATGTTTTTCCAGCTTCTACCTTCTCTTGGGCTGGGTGGCTAAATTTCCAAGATATATTTAATCCTGGTGAGGCTAGTGCCTATCAAGGATTAGGAAAAGCCCTCCAATCAACATTTGTTTGGACATTTGTCTGGGCCATTGTTGCAACATTTGCTAACTATTTCCTAGGTATTATCTTTGCTCTTATGATTAATAAGCAAGGAGTCAAATTTAAGAAATTCTGGAGATTTGTCTTCATGCTTTCTATTGCCGTACCTCAATTTATATCACTTATTGCTTTATCTGTCTTATTGAAAGATACCGGTGCATTCGGTAAGTGGTGGTATCAGACATTTGGATATACATTAAGATTTACCAATGATGCCGATATACAAGGTTTAAGAACTAAGTTAATTATCATCTTAGTCAATATCTGGGTTGGTATTCCTTATACAATACTTGAAACAACAGGCATCTTGATGAATATCCCTAATGATTTATATGAATCTAGTAGGGTTGATGGCGCTAATCCATTTACTCAATTCATCAAGATTACAATGCCTTATATCTTCTTTGTTACTGGGCCAAGATTAATCCAGACATTCATTGGAAACGTCAACAACTTCGGTGTTATTTACTTCTTATCGGGAGGCAATCCTGCAAATAACGTCATTGCCGGAGGGCAACTTGGCTATACTGACTTATTAGTTACCTATTTATATAAATTAGTAACTTCGCCAAATAATGCTAATTATGGCTTGGCTTCTGCAATTGGCATCATCGTATTCGTAATTTGTTCCTTCGTATCAATTATCATGTACAACAGGACAAGTTCGTCTAGCAGGGAGGATCAGTTCCAATGAAATCACAAAAAGCAGGGCGTATTGTTTCCCTTACAATTATCTATATCATATTAGGTGTCTGCGCCATTATATGGCTTGCCCCTATTGTTTGGCTTGTCTTGCAAAGCTTTTCTGCCAGCACTGGTGCCTCAGCTAGCTTCTATCCTGCAAAAGGAGAATGGACTTGGCATAATTACGCCTATTTGTTCTCTTTACCTGATGAAAATGGATTGACTGCACCTAGCTATGCAAATACAAACGCCTATGACATAATCGCTACTACTGGTAGGAATTATTTCTTGCAATGGTTCCTAAATACCTTGATTGTCTCGGTATTGAATTGCATCATTTCGACTTTATTCTGCCTAGTAGTTGCCTACTCTATGTCTAGATTCCGTTTCAAGGGAAGAGAAGTCCTTATGAAATTAAATCTAGTTTTAGGAATGTTCCCTGGATTCTTGTCCATGATCATCATGTATTGGGTTATGAAAGACTTATTCCACTTACAAGGTTCATTCTGGGCATTGGTAATTCTATATTCTGCTGGCTCAGGTATGGGCTTCTTCATCTCCAAAGGATTCTTCGATACAATTTCAAGAAGCATCGATGAAGCTGCCATGATTGATGGGGCGAATAGAGCCCAGATATTCTGGGATATCATTTTACCATTGTCTAAACCAATCATTGTCTATACCATACTTACATCCTTTATGGCTCCTTGGGGAGACTATGTTACTTCTTCCTATATCATCGGATTAAATAACGCTCCTCAATGGACTGTTGCCATCGGATTATATAAATGGGCAAACGAAAAGGAATTATTCAATTCCTATTACACCCGTTATGCCGCTGGATCGGTAGTAATTGCTCTTCCAATGACATTATTGTTCTTGTTCACTCAAAAATATTATGTTGCTGGCGTTACCGGTGGTGCCGTCAAAGGTTAGTTATGAAAAAAACAAAAAATATATCATTAGTTTCTTTATCTATATTAGGACTAGTCTCTTGTCAGGGGACTAGTT
>JALEUF010000028.1 GCA_022781015.1 Caryophanales bacterium | reverse complement strand
TTCATTTTTTCTCCTTTTTTGGTTTTTATAGTTTTACATCGTAACTGATATTGAATAAGAGCAATTTAGATTGTCTTTTTCTAAATTTAAGGTAATAACACCGCTATTTCCTGCTGGATTTGCTCCCAGAGTTGAAGATTTTTCGAACATGAGCAATCCATTTTCATAAGTAGCATTTTCGATGTTCTTGCCATTATAGGTAGCTTTACTTAATGTCATACCGGCATATTTAGAATCAACTTCTATAGATACATAGTCTCCACTAATGTCTAATTTCACGCTATCTTTCAAGCTGGTCTTGTAAGAACCAGTAATGCCTTTCATTTCCATTGGCAAATAGCATTTATCCAATGTTATTGAGCCACTGATGTTACGCTTGATACCTACATAAGCAAGTTGATCGCAATTCAAGACGAAGTTATCAAAGACACATCCGCCCATTCCTTCATAGGTAAGTCCGCCGAATAATGAAACAATTGGGGCCACTGAATTAACTGTTACGTTTTTGAAGTAATTTGAATGAGCCATATTACTTGAGATAAGTCCTCCGCCTGATACAAGAAGACAATTTTGATAATTAGCACCGAAGCCATCGGCAAGGATATTGAAGTTTACATTTTCTAATGTGGCACCGCATAAAGTTGCACCCAATATGGCGCTAACAGCATTGCTGCCAGATGAAGTGCCGAATTTAACCGAGGTGAAGTTGATATTCTTTAAAATAGCCCCGCCACCGACAACAGAGAACAAGCCGGCATAAGTTGGCGTTAGGAAGACTGTATGTCCTGCACCATCGATAACACCCCTGAAGCCCACAGCACCGTTATCACTAATTTGATCGGAAATCCAGCCACCATGATTAACTGGAGAACTTTCAGTTCCGATATCATTAGCCAAACGGTAATAACCGAAGTTAATGAGACGGTCGCCAGTTCCTGATGGATTAACTACTTTTGCACGGTATGTATCTAAGGCAATAAGTTCTTCTTTTGTGCTTATTATCTTACTTATTAATAGGATAGGAGCGTAAACTGTAATCTCTTTATCTCCTTTTTTACCAACAATAACGATTTCTCTTTCACCAGAGATGCCTTTATCCTTAATAGTTTTTAAAGAGATGCTTGCAGGATTTTTGCCTAAATCGATATTTCCTAAAGAGATTGAAGTAATTTCATCTAACCCCGCTTCTTCTAGATTTAATGAAATAGTTTCTTTATCTAGCATGAATTCTTGTCTAGTAGATAAGGTAATTCCTTCTGTTTTTTCGCCAAGTAAGATTTCCTTAACCTTAGCAATGCTAGATGAAGGGATTCCAACATATCTAGTCAAATAATTTTCAATAGAATAGGATAGACTAGTCTTGCCGTCTCCATAATATTGCATAAGGTCGTTATATAGTTTCCCAAAGGCAACGTAATTCTCACCCGCTCTATCCATATAAACGCCAGAATCATCGAATGTATTATCACTAGTTAAAGCGCTTCTTAATCTTTCGCCGAATTTGCTAAAGCTAGTCAATTCAAAGTCGCGGATAGTGTCTTCATAGGTAACACCTAATAAACCTTCGATTAAGAAAGCAAGTGTCCCAGTTCTATCTGCACCGGCATTGCAATGGAAATAGATTGGATAATTTGTTTCATCAGATAATGTTTCAAATATTTCGCGTAAGGATTTAACGCTGATGCCGTCATTTGAAACTGCCACGTTATAATTGCTAGCAATCAAGTCACCATAGGAATCAAAATTATTCGAAGCAGCATAGTTTTCTGGATCAAGAATCTTATTATATTGTCCTAATTGGGCTTGGATATATTTCTTGCTTGAATCAAAGGCACATTCGGCTTGATTGCCGTCATCTTTGCCGGTAATACGTAAATCGATTTCAGTTTTGATTCCAAGCGTCTCATTGAAGACTTTCTTGCCATTTTCATCCAAATCGGCCCAGTTATTGAAGTTATTTAATAAGCCTCCACGGAATAATTTACCATATTTAATAGTCTTATCCCCTGCTTTCCATCCACCTAAATCACGGATGTTATAGGCTCCGCTTGCATTAATGAAACGGACAGATGTCCCGATTGTCTTGAATGTAGAGACTTCTGAAGTGTCTTTAGCTTTTGTGCCTTTTACTTTCCAATAATAAGTAGTATTTGGGATTAAGTTATCTAATGAGTAGGAATTAGATAGAGAAGAAACCTTGACTGATAAAGCATTATCGAATTTATCATTATCAGCTAGATAGATAGTGTAATTGGCACTTCCATCTTTTTCCCAGCTTAGCTTTACGGACGTACAAGTTAAGTTTTTGTTTTCTGCTTCTCTTGCTTTTAATATGGCTTCAACCTGAGCTTTTTCATCCTTAGCATTAACATAATCCATCAATGGGGTTGGGGTGATTTGGATTTGTTCCCCATCACTAGGCAAAGACAATTTGATTTTATTCTCGCTGACTGGTGGATTTGTCTCTTCAGTTGAATCGGTAGTAACAATAGAAGAACCAGTGTCAACTTCGCTAGAGCTCGAAGAAGATGGTTGGCATGATGTCAAGCTTGCAAATAATGAAGCAAGGCTTAAGGCAGCAAATAAGGTCTTTGATTTCCTATTCATAGAAAACCTCCTTTTGGTTCAAAACTTTTTGTAAGCGTTTCCATTTAAATTTTATTTAGTTACAAAAGTAAAAGAAATCACCTGGCTTGATTTACTAATCGCACTTTTTTACTTCTACAAAATTAGAGGTATCTTGAAGAGACTATAAATTGGAACTATAAAAATAAAACCAAATTAATGGTTGATAAAATCTTTTGCTGTAAATGTATTCAAGGAATATAATGCAAAAATAAAGGAAAAGAAAATGAAGCAAGAAATACGATTGTTTAGTTCAAAGGAATACTCATCAGAAGACCCTAATCTTCACGTTTTTTTCTATTTGAAGAAGGGAAATGAGCCTTTGCATACCCATGATTTCATTGAGATCATGTATATAAATTCAGGGGAAATTGAAGAATATGTTAATGACAAACACTTCACTGCCAAAAAAGGCGATCTTGTCTTCATGAACTTCAATAGCACCCACTCCTTTAAAGCGGTTAACCAAGCAACTTTCTATAATGTCTGTTTCTATCCAGAGACTTTAGAGAAAATCATCAACCCCCAAAACGCTTTCTCTCTTTTGTCTTTATCAACATTTAATGAATTCTCAAAAGGAAAGGCCGAAGGCGTTGTTTCCTTCTCCCCTTCCGAACAAAGGAAAATCCAATATATCCTTGAAAGGATGGTAGAAGAGCAAACTAGGCGTCTCCCACGATTTGAAGTAGTCAATGAATCATTCATGACTATATTGATTACGATGATCTTAAGGAAGGTTTCATTGCCAGAAGAAACTGAAATCGATGCCTGGAATGAACTTGCCCAATATATATCCGAAAATCTTGATGGGAATCTATCTTTAGAAGCCTTGGCCAAGAAATGCTTCTATAACCCTTCCTACTTCTCGCGATTATTCAAAAGCAAATTCAATGTTTCTCTTGTTGAATATGTATCCAATAAAAGAATTGAGAAAGCCATGCAGCTATTAAACGAGACAGAACTTTCGGTTTCTGCAATTTCTTCTTCCTGTGGCTTCTCTAATAAAAGTGTTTTCTACCGTACTTTTGCTAAAGTTACAGGAAAAACACCTAATGAATATAGAAACAAGAATGCTCAAAAGCCACTTAATTTAGCAAAATAACAAAGGGAAAAATCTTTATGGACAAGGCAAAATTACTTTCCTATTTTTTAGATAATGAATAT
>JALEUF010000188.1 GCA_022781015.1 Caryophanales bacterium | reverse complement strand
CGGGGAAAGAGTATATCTAGATATAATCCAACGCGCCAAAAAATATGTATATATGACTACTCCATATCTAATAATAGATTCTGAGATGGAGAATTCGCTTATTGCGGCAGCTTCTTCTGGAATCGAAGTCATATTGCTTATGCCCCATGTTCCGGATAAGAAAGCGATATTCCAATTATCTAGGTCTTATTATGGGAACTTGCTTAAAGCAGGGGTGAAGATATATGAATATACTCCAGGATTCGTCCATGAAAAGATGTTTATTAGTGATGATGTAGTCGCAACTGTCGGGACAATTAACCTAGATTATAGAAGTTTATATCTACATTTAGAAAACGGGACATTCATTGTTGGGTCAAATTCGATAAACGACATGAAACGAGACTTCCTCGACTCGATTAAATTATCGACTCAAATAGATTTGTCTACCTTCTATAGGTGGCATAAGAAAAATAAGTGTTATTGGGGACTTTTAAGGATAGCGGCGCCATTTTTATGAAAAAACTTACTGTATTTAAAATTAGATTTATTCAAAAAACCTTAAAGTTCTTTTCCTTTTTCCTTCCTATAAAGAAGCAAGAAATATTCAAGGAAAAGGAAGGATTAGCTGATTTAAGTAAAAAGCTAGCCAAAAAAGCTAAAAAGATTATGGTCTTAGTCGGGCCTAATATTGCCAAAAGAGGATATCAAGAAGAAGTGGTATCTTCTTTAAACAAAGCAGGTATAGAAACCCTTCTTTATATCGCCCCTTCTAGCGAGCCAGATGTAGCAATGGTAAATAAGGCCCACGAATTCTATGTTTCAAATAAATGTGACGCAATTTTTGCAATTGGAGGGGGCTCCATATTGGATTTAGCTAAGGCCATTAAATCGATAAAGAAAGATATATCAGCTTCATTTGGATTGCTTAAGGTAAAGAAGAACAAGATGATATTGATTGCATCTCCAACAACTGCAGGCACTGGCTCAGAAGCTACTTTTGCCGCGGTTATTAAAGATGAAGATGACATCAAAAGAACTATTATTTCCCCAAATATCCTCCCTGATTATATCTATTTTGATTCTACTTACCTTTCTTCTTTGCCATCAAATGTTGCCTTATTTGCAGGATTAGACGCCTTTACTCATGATATAGAATCCTATATTTCAAATTCTTCAAGCAAAAAAACTAGGAAATATGCGAAAGAAAGTTTGCTTTTATTTAAATCTAGTTTTGCTAAATTTATCGAAGATAGAAGTAATAAGCAAGCCTCTTTAGATATGCTTCTATCTTCGTTTCTAGCAGGAAAGAGTTTTACTTTAGCCTATGTCGGCTATGCCCATTCTATTGGCCATGCCTTAGGTAGCAAATATAATCTACCTCATGGATTAGCAGTTATTTCTTGTTTAGAGGAAGTATTAGATTTCTATAAAGGCAAATATCCAAAAAGAAAGAAGGAATTAGAAGAGATATTAGGGACAAATGATTTAGTTAAATATGTTTCTAGTCTAAAAAACACCTATCAAATAAAGCATCTAGAATTGGATATAAATAAAGAAGAAGTCAAGGAATTAGCGTCTATTGCTTATAAGGAAAGCGTTCCTTTATATCCAGTTCCTAGAATTGCAACAAGCGAAGAATTAGCTTCATTAATAGTAAAAATCGGAGGGAAAAATGAAGATTGAATATAATAGCCATTATGGCTCGGATTTTATCAAAGTCAAAAATGAAGTCGGTCTAGAAGTCATCTTGTCTAGTGTTGGGGCAGGCATTTATCAAATTACCTACGATGGGATAAAGACCTTATCAACTCCAGAAAATCTAAAAATATATGTTAATCCAAATCCGGCCTATTATGGAAAAACAATAGGCCCAATCGCTGGACGAGTTAAAGATGGATTGATAAAAGTAGATAACAAAGTCAATAAACTTCCCCTTAACGAAGGAAAGAATTCACTCCATTCAGGATCGCTTTGCTTTGGATACGCTCCTTTTAAATATGAAGTAAATGAAATCGAAGATTATTTTGAAGTAAGGTTCAAGAATAAATTCAAGGCAACTAAAGATGTATTTGATGCGGATCTAGATGTAGTTATCGCCTATAGGATTGCTAAAAATGAACCGATTCTAGAATATTCTTACCACGTAACTCCAAATAAGGACTGTCCGATAAATATAACTAACCATAGCTATTTCAATCTAAATGGGAAAGGGGACATATTGACCCATAAACTAGAGATTGCTGCTTCTAAAGTCACTAGTTATGAACCTGATTTGATTGTAAAAAGCATTGATGAAGTTAGCCCTGCACTTGATTTTAGAAAGCCTAAGGAAGTAGGGAAAGACATAAAGGCAAAAGAACTAGGTGCCACAAGGCTACAAGGATATGACCATTGCTTCATATTCGATAAAGTCGATTCGAATATAAAGGCTACATTACTAGGAGATAACATTGGATTAAATCTATATACTTCTTCTAGCGGCCTTCAGGTCTATAGCTGCAATTTCCCAAATACGGATATCAAGCTAGATAGAGGGGAATTCGAGACTCAATATTCTTCTATTACTTTAGAAGAAGTAAATGCCCCATATAGCCTTGATTCAATGTTAATAAAAGCAAACGAAAACTATGTCCGTATCCATAAATATGAATTCTTTAAAAAAGGAGAATAGATTATGCTAAATAAATCAATTGAAGAACTTCTATTATTTGCTTCTAGTCATCTTGATTTAAAAAATGAAGATGTCGATTATTATAGGAACTTATTGCTAGGTAAATATAATCTTGATACTCCTTTTGAAGGGGAATTAGACAAAGCCCATATCGATTCCTTGAAGTTACCAGATGAAGTATTTGATTCATTGGTCAATGATTTTATTGAAACTGGATTAAATAGCCATGATGCCGAACTAGAGGCGACTTATTGCTTTGGCTTAGTTAGCCCAACCCCATCCTATGTCAATACGTATTGCCACTCATTAATCAATCAAGGAAAAGCAAAAGAAGCGACTGATTATCTATATAATCTAAGCATCGAGAATAACTACATCGCCAAATCAAAAGTAGATAAGAACATAGTATTCGAGGCTAATTACAAAGATGGGCCATCTTTAGATATTTCCATTAATTTATCTAAGCCGGAAAAGAATAATAAGGACATTGCTAAGTTAGTAGGTTCTAAATCAACTGGCTATCCTAAATGCTTATTATGTAAGGAAAACATCGGATTCAAGGGTAATGAAAAGCATCCTGCTAGGGAAAATATACGTTATATTGATTTAGATTTAGAAGGAGAGAAATGGTTCCTCCAATTCTCCCCATATGTCTATTATTCAAATCACTGCATTGCCTTCTATGAAAAGCATGTATTCATGGAAATCTCTCCTAGAATATTTAGGAGATTATTCGATATAGTCGATATATTCCCGCATTATTTCATTGGCTCGAATAGCGATCTCCCTATTGTTGGAGGCTCTATCCTTAACCATGAACATTTCCAGGGTGGCGCCCATATCATGCCTTTGATGAAGGCAAATGATAGAATTGTAATCAAGGATGAAAACGGATTGAAGATATCAATACTAGATTTCTATGATTCAGTCATTAAGTTAGCATCCTCTTCCAAAGAAGATATATTGGATGCCGCTTCAAAAATAGAAGAAGCCTGGAGACATTATGACAATAAGGAACTAGATATCATTTCTTATGAAGGGGATATAAAGCATTCTACCGTCACTCCAATTGTTAGGAAAGTCAAAGACAAATACGAGATGTATATCATTCTTCGCAACAATAGATGCGATGAAAAATATCCTACCGGTATCTTTCATGCCCATCCTGAATATGCCCATATCAAGCATGAAGGCATTGGGTTAATCGAGGCAGCTGGCTATTTCATTCTTCCTGCTAGATTGGTCAGGCAATCCAAAGAAGTGGAAGAATGTATCGAAAAAGGATTAAGTAATATAGAGGCAATTAAGCTTTATCCAGATCTAGATATATTCACTGACATGCTAGATAGAATGAGAAACGAAAAGATTACCTCAAGAGAATATATTGCCGATATTTGCCGCAATATATTGAAAAATGTAGCAGTCTTCAAAGATAATGAATTAGACATGAAGGAATTCAAGTCCTTCATAGAAGGAGCCTTAAGATGATTTATACCGCGAATGCCGAAGAATTATTTGTATCTAATTTCTTCTTATCCCCAGAACATATCGTATTTTCTCATGGTAGACTAGAGATTCTAGGAAACCATACCGACCATAACCATGGACTTTGCCTAGTAGGTGGAGTCGATATGGGCATAACTGGAGCTTTCTCTAAAACCGATGATGGGAGTATCGAAGTCATTTCCCAAGGTTATAAGAAGATTAAATTTGATATAAATGATTTAACTCCTAATAAAGATGAATATGGGACTTCAAAAGCCCTTGTTAAGGGAGTTTTGTCTAAATGCAAGGAACTTGGATTTAACATTGGCGGATTCAAAGGTGCCTTTGTTTCTGATATTTTCCCTGGTGCCGGGGTTTCTTCTAGCGCCTGCTATGAATCTTTAATCGTTAAAATTGTTTCAATGCTTTATAACGAAGATAGGATTACCCCCTTACAAATGGCTAAGATTGGCAAATATGCCGAGAATGTCTATTTTGGCAAGCCATGTGGATTATTAGACCAAATCGGAACTAGTTTTGGAGGGATGATCTATGTTGACTTTGAATCGCTAGAAAATCCAGTTACCGAAGTAGTGCCGTTCAATATGCCTTTAAAGGTAGTCTTAATCAATACGGGTGGAAGCCATGCTAACTTGACCCCTTTATATGCTTCGATTGGGGAAGATATGAAGCTTGTCGCCCAAAATGTATTTGATGTGCCTTATCTAAGAATGGTATCAAAACAAGTTTTCTTTGATAAAATCACTAAACCAAATAGGGGAGTAAGCGAATTAGCCAAGATGAGGGCTACCCATTATTTTGAAGAAAACGAAAGAGTGATAAAGGCTAAGGAAGCCTTGAAGATAAATGATGTAAATTGCTTCTTGGATGCCGTCAATTCTAGTGGCTATTCTTCTTCGACTATGTTACAAAATACAATGGTTCCAGGGCAATATAAAGGTTCTCCTCAAGAGGCTTTGGATATACTTCGCCCATATCTAGGAAACGGGGCCGAACGTATTATGGGCGGCGGATTTGCTGGCAGCATCATTGCCTTTACTTTCCCTAGCGAATTAAATACCTACATGGCTGAGGCTATAGGGCATTATGGAGCTAAAAATGTCAAGAATGTCAATATAGTCGAAGGTGGACCAAAAATAATAAGGTAAATATATATGTGGGGGAATTTATATCTAAAAGTCGAACTTTTCAATTTCCCTTACTTTCTTTTCATTGCACTCATTTGTGTTTGCTTTGTTGTTTCTACTTTCCTTTCTAGACGATTTGGGAAGGATTGGACTTACCGCTTTATTTCGGTTTTGGCCTGGAGTAATTTTGCCCTCCATTTTGTAAAGCAATTAAATCCATTCTATGTTGCTTCTTGGCCAATGGGGCTAGGCAGATCTACTGCTGAAAATCTCTGTGCTTTCTTGATAATGGTCTCTCCATTTATCATCAAGTGGGGCAATAAATACATGAAGGATTATCTGTTCTACATGGGGATAATATCTTCTTTACTTGTATTTTTATGTCCAACAAGTGCCTTTGGACTTGATTTAGGTGAATTAGAGAATTTCCTAGAAGTATTTAGGTTCTATATTTGCCATATACCTTTATTAATTATTGGATATCTAGAGGTAGATTCAGGATTCCATGAACTAAATTACCATCGGTTAATCGCGATGCCATTTATGTTTATGGCAGTGGAAGCAATTTTAGTGGCTAATGCCTGCTTACTTAATCTAGTTTTATACAAGTTGCCTTGGGGCGAATTCCTAGATAGAGGCAATCCGTTACTAAATTCTTCTCTTCCATTTGGTCCTACTCCAGAGATGGATAAGATACTAGGAGCATTTTATCCAATGCTAATCCCATATCTACAGACTTATTATGTAAATGGGGTTATTAAATTTACTCCTGTCTTATATTTATTTATTCCATATACAATCGGAACA
>JALEUF010000155.1 GCA_022781015.1 Caryophanales bacterium | reverse complement strand
GCTCGATGTAGACGAGGCTCCTAAGAAGATTTCGGAATGGATCATCTTAGCGATTCAGCACGTGCTAGCGATGTTTGTCGCATGCATCACCGTTCCTCTACTAGTGTTTTCTGGGCCAATGGAAGTTGGGGCTGAATTTGCTAATGCCGGTGCTAAAGTGCCATTTATAAATATCAATGGCATATCCTTAGCCCAAACTATGATTGCCCCAACTCTAGTCGCGGCTGGGATTGGAACATTGTTCTATATTGTCTTAACCAAGATGAAATCTCCTGTCTTCCTTGCTTCTAGCTTTGCCTATATTGCCCCGATGTGCGGGGCTGTTGCTCTAGGTGCAGTTCCTGCTAAGGTAGTAGACGGAGTTGCAGTAGCTGCAAGTGCAGGAGATGTTGTAAATGGATTTTTTGCTAACATATGGGCTCTTCCAATTGGTATGGCCATGGTTGGTGCTTTATATGTAATAATCGCGATAATTATTAAATTCGCCGGGGTCAATTGGTTAAACAAATTACTTCCTATCATCGTAATTGGACCAGTCATCATGGTCATTGGTTTAGGATTAAGCGTCTCTGCTGTTAATAATTTAGTTTCTTCTAGCGGCAATCATGAATCTTATAACCTAGTTGCCTTATTGTGTGGCTTAATCGGCATGGTCGTAACTGCTATATGCGCCTATTATGGCAAAAAGACATTAAGTTTAATCCCATTTGTCATGGGTATGGTTGCAGGATATGTTGCTGCGGCTATATTTACTGGGATTGGGTATTACGCTTGCGGAAGCGAAACCTTCCATGTCGTTGATTTCTCTCCTATTGTCAATAATTTCAAAAACATCGGAGTACAAAGCTTCATTGATGTTCCTGGTTTCATCTTCCTTCCTGAAACATTTGAGGCTGCTGCCCCAATAAAAGGAAGCCAAATTGGAAGCATTGCCTTGTTATTCATTCCAGTTTCATTAGTTACAATCTGCGAACATATCGGTGACCATAAGAACCTTTCCGGAATAATCGGCAGGGATTTATTAACTGACCCAGGATTATCTAGAACCCTTATCGGGGATGGAGTTGCTACGGCTTTAAGTGGAGTTATGTGTGGTGCTGCCAATACTACTTATGGAGAAAATGTTGCAGTAGTTGGCGTTACTAAGATTGCTAGTGTCAAAGTTATAATCCTAGCTTGCTTTATGACCATATTGCTAGGATTCCTCTCTCCTATAATGTCGGTAGTAGAAACTATCCCAACTTGCGTTACTGGCGGGGTATCCTTGCTTCTATATGGGTTTATCGCTGCTAGTGGGGTAAAGATGCTAATCAATGAACAAGTTGATATGTCTAATACCAAAAATATATTCGTCGCATCAGTTATCCTTGTTTCTGGAATTGGCGGATTGGCATTGAAGTTTGCTTTCCCAGGAACTTCTACCATGATTACAGTTACTTCAACTGCCTTCTCAATGATCTTAGGTATCTTAATGAACCTAATCCTAAAAGATAAAAAGGTTGAAGCTAAGGCTGAATAAGAAATTAGTTTAATATGAACGGCTCTTCTATTGATTGAAGGGTCGTTTTTTCGTTGAATAGAGATTTTTCTAGGAAAAATAAGTTCTAAAGTGTACTAAATAGCCGATAGATTCCGGATCGCCTCTTAACAATGCGCAACATCCGGGCCTTTTTATTTATTGTTTATATTTTTGAGTTCGTATTTTAGGTACGAAATTGATTGTTGTCTCGATATTTTGTGATTCAAAACGAAATCAAAACGAAATCAAAACGAAATTTAATACTGCGTTTCGTTTTATATGTTAGAATATCTTTATAGAGGAGTGCCTATGACTTATTTTGAAAGTAAAGAAGTTGCATCTAGATTAGATATATCTATCCGTCGAATTCAACAAATGTGCAAAAGCGGGGAGATTGATGGGGCCAAAAAAGAAAACGGAAGTTGGTTAGTCCCTAAGGATTTTATTGATAAGAATATGTCTTCTAATTCTAAAAAGAAGCCTCTTCCTATCGGGATATCTGATTTTAAAAAAGCCGTAACTGAATATTATTATGTCGATAAGACTTTATTAATTAAGGACTTTCTAGATAATAGGCCCCAAGTTTCTCTTTTTACCCGTCCACGTAGATTTGGCAAGACTTTAAACATGGATATGCTCCGTGTATTTTTTGAGCAAAGCAAAGAAGATACTTCTATATATTTCAAGGATAAGAATATTTGGAAATGCGGTAAGCCATATACTTCTTATCAAGGACAATATCCAGTCATATTTCTTACTTTTAAGGATGTAAAATGTGAATCCTATGAAGATACTTTTTCTAAGATTTCTAAACTTATATCTTTAGAATTCTTACGTCATAACGAATTGGAGACTAGTCCTTATCTAAATGAATATGAGATTAGCCAATATAAGAAAATAGCATCAGGTACTGCAAGCGAAATTGATCTAGAAATGTCTCTTCAATTGCTTTCTTTATTCCTATATAAACATTACAAAAAAGAATGCTTCATCATAATCGATGAATATGACACTCCTTTAGAGCAAGGAAATCCAAAGATTATTAATTTCATGCGCGGATTCTTTTCTGGCGGGTTAAAGGATAACCCATCTTTGGCATATGGATTCCTTACTGGAATACTTAGGGTTGCAAAAGAAAGCATCTTCTCAGGACTAAATAATTTAAAGATCAACTCTATATTAGATAACGAATATAGTGAATATTTTGGATTTAGCAAAGATGAAGTAAAAGAACTCCTTTCCTATTACAATTATTCAGATAAATACGAAGAGGCTTGCTCTTGGTATGATGGATATGTATTTGGCAATAATGAAATATTTAATCCTTGGTCAGTCATAAATTATGTTTCATCTAATTGCGTTCCAAAGGCCTTCTGGCTTTCAACTGGAAGTAATGATATCATCGGGGAAATAGTAGAAGCTGCCAATGATATAACAAAAGAAAACCTTCATAAATTATTAATTGGAGAGAAAGTTACTACCTATATCGATACAAGTGTTATCTATCCTGAAATTAATAAAAACCCTTATAGCATCTATAGTTTCTTGCTTGTCGCAGGTTATTTGAAAGTGTTGAAGATATATCCTCAGACCGATGGGAATTATATATGTGACGTTGCTATCCCAAATAAAGAGATTACTTTTGTTTATGAAAAAGAAATACTTTCCAAGACCGGGAAAGAAAGCATTGCCATTTCCTTTCAACAGGCAATTTTCCTAAATGACATTAATTCATTGGAAAAGATATTAGAAAGATTCATGGTTGAATCTATATCTAGCTTTGATACTCCTAATGAATCTTTTTATCATGGGATGATGCTTGGGCTATGCGCGATTACTAGCTCTAGATATAAAATCTCTTCCAATAGGGAATCTGGATTAGGTAGGTTTGATATATGCCTTAATCCAATCAATAAGTCTAACCCTGGATTTATATTCGAATTCAAAAAAGGAGAAGATTCATCTAGCCTAGACAAATTAGCCGAGAAGGCATTAGATCAAATCGAAAAGAAAAAGTATGATGAAGAGATGAAACTTGATGGGGTAAGTAAAATCATTAAAGTAGGGATAGCCTTCTTTAACAAGAATGTAAAACTAGAATCTAGGAATAATTTTGCTAATAACGCTTAATTATTTAGCAACTTCTATATCCATTTTCTCTACTTCTTCCTTAGTAGGGACATAGATATATGGGTTATTGCGGTGGAGTTCTTTATAATCTAGCCCATATCCAACGACGAATTTATTCTCATTAAGAGTCTTTCCAACATAATCTATTTGGACTCTAATCTTTCTTTCACAGGCTTTATCTAACAAGGTAGCTACTATAATTTGCTTTGGGCTATATTTTTCCTTTATGTGGTCGATAAGGTATTTCATCGATAGACCTGTATCGATTATATCTTCAACGATGACAACGCTACGGGAATCTAGATTAATAGATATATCTTGCTTAAGGGTAATATGTCCGCTAGTTTTATCCCCTTCATAGCTAGATATCTTTATATAATCCACCAAGATATCGCTTTCGATATGCTTGATTAGGTCGCTCATAAAATTCATCGCACCCTTCATGACGCAAATAAAGACAGGGAGTCTTTCTTCATTTTTTAGACGTTCATTTAAAGAAGTTCCAATTCTAATGCAGGCTTCTTCTATTTCTTCTCTAGACATGACAAGTTCTTTCATCGCTTTTCTCCACTTAGTAAAAATTTGAATTAGATTATTATATTGAAAATGCCCAAATTTAGGGAAAGAAAGCGCTATCTTTATAAAAATTACTTTTGTTTAAGGACATATAAAAACTCCTATTGTATAATGCTTCTAATATAGTAAATCGCCTCTATCGAGGTCAAAGGAAGTAATCATGCTAGACAACAATGCAATTCTATTCTCCTTATCCGCTAACGAAGACTTGGCTGCTTCTATTGCAAAGAAGCTAGGTGTCGAACTTGGCTCAAGGAGCATCCGTCATTTTCCTTCTGGCGAAATAATTGTCGAACCAGTCGAGACAGTCCGTGGCAAGGACGTATTCATCATCCAATCAACATGTGCTCCGGTTAATGAAAACCTTATGGAGACCCTTATCTTTATTGATGCTTTACGTAGAAGCAGTGCTAGAGAAATCAATCTTATAATTCCTTATTTTGGCTATGCTAGACAAGATAGGAAAGCTAAGCCAAGACAGCCAATAACAGCTGCCCTAGTTGCCCATTTGCTTACTACTGCTGGAGTAGACCGTGTAGTTACTGTTAATCTCCATGCTGCCCAAATCCAAGGATTCTTCTCCTGCTTAGTCGATGATTTGACTGCCGTACCTTTATTAGGAAGGGCTATCATCTCTAGTGGAGCAGATTTGAATAATGTCGTTGTTGTCTCTCCTGACCATGGTGGCGTTACCCGTGCTAGATTATTAGCAGAACAATTAAACGCTCCATTAGCAATTATTGATAAAAGACGTAATTCCAAACTTGAACCTGAAGCCATGAATATCATTGGTGAAGTAAAGGGAAAAGATTGCATCATGATCGATGACATGATCGATACTGGCAAAAGCGCGGTTATCGGGGCGAATGCTCTTCTAGGTAGTGGGGCAAATAGCGTCAAGATTGCTGCAATTCACCCTGTATTTAGCGATCCTTGCTTTGATTTAATCAAATCTGGTCCATTTAGCGAAGTTATCGTTACTGATTCAATTCCGCTAGATGAACGTTTCAAGAGCCTAGATTTTGTCCATGTGATTTCATTAGCTTCCATGTTAGCGGAATGCATCGATAGAATCGTAAATAATAATCCATTGTCTGCTGTTTATGCTGCCTATGGTTCTGAAGATTATAAATTGAACCATTAATAACATATAGAAAGGGCGAATATGAAACTTGATAATATTAGATTAGGTTTGACTTACGACGATATTCTTCTTATCCCAGAAAAATCAGAAGTAGTTCCTTCTGAAGTTTCACTTAAGACGTTTCTTACCCCCTCTATCCAATTAAATATCCCGATTGTTAGTGCTGCAATGGATACAGTTACCGAATCTAGTTTAGCTATTGCCTTAGCTAGATGCGGCGGAATCGGGATGATACATAAAAACATGTCTATTGAAGAGCAAAAGAAAAATGTTGAGCTCGTCAAAAGAAATGAATCTGGCATGGTAATTGATCCAATAACATTGCATCCTGAGCAAACTGTTCTTGAAGCAGAAGCTTTATTGCATCATTATTCTATCTCCGGACTTCCGGTTGTTGATTCTTCTAATCGCCTTATCGGGATTGTCACTAACCGTGATATTAGATATATAAAACTAGACAATACTCCAGTAAGCAAGATTATGAGCAAAGATAACCTTGTTACCGGAAAAGAAGGGATAAGCCTAGAAGAAGCCCAGGAAATATTATGGAAGAACCGTATCGAAAAGCTTCCTATCGTCAATAACGAAGGCGTTTTAGTAGGTTTAATTACTTCTAAAGATATCGATAAGAAAAAAGATTATCCAAATGCTGCTAAAGATAATAAGGGCAGGCTTCTTTGTGGGGCTGCGGTTGGAGTTGGCTCCTCTACTTTAGAAAGAGTAAAGGCTCTTGTTGAGGCAGATGTCGACGTCCTTACCATTGATAGTGCACATGGACATAGCAAGAATATCATCGAAATGGTAAGGCAAATACATTCCTGTTATCCATCATTACCTTTAATTGCCGGTAATATTGTTACAAAAGAAGCTGCGAAAGACTTAATCGAAGCAGGGGCAAGTGCTGTTAAAGTTGGCATTGGTCCAGGTTCAATTTGTACGACTAGAGTTGTTAGCGGGGTTGGCTCTCCTCAAGCTAGCGCGGTTGATGAAGTTAGTTCCTATTGCCGTGATAAAGGGATTTGCGTCATTGCTGATGGTGGGATTAAATATAGTGGTGACATAGTTAAGGCCTTGGCAATTGGTGCGGATAGCGTCATGCTTGGATCATTACTAGCAGGAACTATTGAATCTCCTGGTGAAGAAATTATTTATCAAGGCAGAAGATTCAAATCCTATGTAGGAATGGGTAGCCTAGCTGCTATGAAACGCGGCTCTGCTGACCGTTATTTCCAAAGTGAATCGACTTCTGCAAGGAAATTAGTCCCAGAAGGAATTGAAGGCAGGGTTGCCTTTAAGGGTCCACTTGCCGATACCATATATCAATTATGTGGTGGGATTAGAAGTGGCATGGGTTATTGCGGGGCGAAGGATTTAGAAGCCCTTAGGAATAATGCTCATTTTATCCGTATTACAAATGCTGGATTAAAAGAAAGCCATCCTCATGATGTAAATATTACGGTTGAGGCACCTAATTACTCTAAGTGCGACTAACTAATTAACTAACTTATTTAGGGCATCCATCAGGATGTCCTTTTTAGTTCGCAAGCAATAAAATCGGCTTTTAATAATTATTAAAATATTTCACATTACTATTTTATGGGTGTGGTATTATGATTGCATGCGAAAATTGGATAGGGAATTTGATCAGAATATTGTTGATGCTCTTAAAAAATTACCTGTTCCATTGAAAAGCGCTAGGGGCAGTGAAATATATTTTGACAACGATAAAAGATATGAATCTATTTTTGAGCACATAGCAAATAAAAACCATCATTTGACTATTAAAGATATAAAGGCAATACCTGCAATATTGCTAGATAAAAATTCTTTAAAACTAGATAGAAGTGGAAAAAAAGTTTAGTACATATATTGGTAGAAGGGGTAAACAAAAAGAAAGAATAAAATACATGAAAATAGTTATTCAAAAAGGCAGGGAGAAAAGAGAATCGGTAGTAACAATCTATTTGATAAAAAATAATAATTGATAAAGCATTTGACTTTCGGCAAAATTTAGTTGTCAAAGGTGGAGATCCAGCTGACGACCACGACGCACCATAGCCATATGGTGGGCAGTGATGCAGGTGGAAGCTAATAGATGGCCTCTAACGTTTAGTCGCTTCCTTAATATAAAGCTGTCCTGCTTGACAAATATTAACATCCCATGTGGATGTTTTTATTTTTGTCTTTTTTATTAACGACTAAAACTTGAAATTTGGCATGCCCAATTAATTTGGATGTGTCAATTTGGCATACTTATTAGAAAAAAACATGCCAAAAACAATTGAAGGAATTATTTTACAGCGACAATTGATTATTTTTCCTTGTTCCTGATTTCTTTGATCGCATCAAAAATATCTTGTTAAGTTAGGCTAGATTCTTTAGCAATCTTCATGTTTTCTTTTATTCCGTTCTCGAATTCTTCTTTAGATGGAAGCTTGTTTTTCTTTATAAGAATAGAATCTTCGTTACAGTAAATAAAAAGTTTGTCGCCACTATTGATTTTTAATTTGTTTCTCATTTTTAATGGCAATACAACTTGCCCTTTGGAAGAAACGTTAATGATTTCAATATCAATACTAACCTCTTATCAGTAAGAAAATCTTACTATTTAAAATAAGCGTAGGAGTAATTGATTTCATTATTAAGTGCAATCTATGAAATTATGCCAAAGTGGACAATAAAAAAGAAGGGATACCATATTGATTTCCCTTCTAATTAATACATGGGTAAACTAAATTAATGAGAATCGCTTAGATTTAATAAATATGAACAAGGAACCATCGCATTCTTTTCGCCTTCTAGTTCATATAAT
>JALEUF010000145.1 GCA_022781015.1 Caryophanales bacterium | reverse complement strand
TATAAAGACATATCTATCCAATCTCCAAAAAGAGAATACCAATGTTGATTTCTATATTAGTCTTATCCAATTTGGTACTTCTTCATCTTTCTATAACGACAATAAATCAATTAATGTCGATGAATTTGAATATAGCGGGCTTAAGTGTAGTGGCTATTCTAATTTGCATCTAGGTCTAGATAACCTTATTGGAATAATGAAAAAGGAATCAAAAGGAGGGATAATGCCTGATTTTGGAGGTGTTGCCCCAATCATCCTTTTATTAACTGATGGCCATCCAACGGGTAATAGTTATAAAAAGAAATTGATTGAATTAAAAGATGTTCCTTGGTTTAAAGTGGCTTTACGTTATGGGATTGCAATTGAATTAAATGATGATAGGACAACTAAGGTATTGCATGATTTTACCGGCAATAACGGGGATGTAATTAGTTGTTATGATTCAAATATGTTAAAAGATATCATCAAGATTATTGTCCTTACGGCTTCTAAAGTTAAATCTAGCTGTTCTAGCATTGATGAATCCAAAAAGAGCCAAAATGAGATTGCCCAGCAGTTAATTGCCGAAGAATTGGCAGAGACAGAAAAGTGGGGGTGGTAATATGCATTATATATTTAATAAGACTTGTATTGGCTATCTTCATTTAAGAAACAATAAGCCTTGCCAAGATTATTCTTCTTCCTATAAAGATAATGAAAGGATGATTATTACTTGCTCAGATGGACATGGTGGGAATATCTATATTAGAAGCGAGACGGGTGCTAAATTAGCTTCTATTGCCGTCAACAATGTCTTTTCTAGCATTGATAACCATTTCTTTGCTAAATCAAATAACGAGAATATAGAGGATAAGATTAAATTACTTGTTTTATGTGAATTTGATAAATTGGTCGAAAGGGACTTAGGATCTAAACCAATTAGAAAAGCTGAATTAGAAGGATTAGATGAAGAAGATATCGATACATTAAGGTTTAATCCTTCTAAGGCCTATGGGACTACTCTTGCTGGGGCGATGGTCTATAAAAACAAGATTATTGCTATTTCTATTGGCGATAGCGAATGTCTAGGCATTAGAAAAGGCGAATTAGTCAAGATATTTGATAATTCAAATGACCCAGCTGGGAATATTACTTATTCGATGTGTCAAGAAGACGCCTATAAATATCTTAGGGTAGCCATAATAAATTCAAAGGAATTAGATGGCATATTCTTATGTAGCGATGGCTTATCTAGCCCGTATCAAAGTTATATGAATTTTACTTCTAGCTATTTAAAGCCATTAGTTAGAAATGTATTGAAATCAAATTCACTTAATGAAGTTGACAAGGGGATAGATAAAATAGCATTGGAGTTAGGTGTTGGGGATGATGTTAGCCTTTCTTTTATATTAAATGAGAAGACTAATATCAAATATTATAGTTAACCATAGGCTAGTTATTATTAAGGATAAACATGACTTATTCGGAAGCATTTCTAAAGTTAATAGATCAATATGGATTAGATATAATGGATAATAGTTTCTTGCTATCTTCTTTTATTTCTGATTACATAAAGAATTCACCTAAAGAGGAACGTCTATTAGAAGCTTATCTTCTATTAAATAAGGATAACCATATTTATCAAAGTATTAGGGATTGTCCTTTAGAAGAAAGTAAAAAGATAATAAAGGAAGAGATAGATAAACTTAGTGATGCTTATTCAGCTTCTGAATATATCAAATCTATCGAACCTTTATTACTTATTTTATATAAAGATGAATATAAATTAATGGGGGATGAAAACATGGCTAATATTGCGATTAATTCAGTTAATATAGTAGATGATTATGAAGAAGAATTAGACGAAGATGATGAAGAGGACGAAGAAGATGAGGATGACGTAGAAGAGGAAGAAGATCTAGATGACTATGTTGCTGATGATGAAGATGAAGATGTCGACTACGTAGGCGAAGATTCGGATTCTATCGATACCGAAGCTGAAGAAACTAATGATGTTGACGAGGGTTCATCCGTAACCAGCGACGAAATGGAAAACTTAGATTCAACTGAAGATGCGGTAAAAGAAACTACCTATGTAGAAGAAACCCCAGAACAAGTTGAAGAAGAAACATCTCCTAAGTCTTTATCAATTAAGATTGGTCCTAGAATCCGCAATACCTATATTAGGATTGGATCTACTTCAAATAATTATTATGGGATTGATTTATCTTTTAATCGTTATGTCCCTATAGAAAACATCGTTAAATCAAATAAGATAATCGTAGATGAGTCTAGCTTTCCTTCTTATTTAGCTAAATACAAAGGAAAATGTGTTCTTGATATACCTAGAGATAAATATGATGAAATTAGTATTGTTTACCAAGGTAAATCCAAATTAAAAATACATTTATTTAATATGGGGGATAACATAGTTAATAAGTTATCTATTGATTCAAATGGACACTCATTAATGTTTAAAGGTAAAGTTAATAATCTGGATATTACCCAGGATAAAGGAAAGATTAGATTAAAAGGGAATAATGAATATTTAAATATAAATGGGCTTACAACCGATGTTAAATGCTTGTTGAATCCGAATAACCTTAAGCAATGTAATGTGAATACTTTAAAAGGCAACATAGGATTATCATTCTATGGATGTAAGATACATCCAAAGGTCAACGAATCTTTTAAAACAATTAATAAGGCGGAGGGGATTTATAAAATCAACGATAATGACATTAATATGTTGTTAAATACATCAAAAGGTAAGGCAAAAGTTGGCTAATTTAATTGTCTATAGCCAACATCAAGTGTATTATAGGGACGTTATTTATGGGGAAGGCTGCAATGTGTATAAGGATGCTCCAGATCCTTAATACTGGACGCATCTACAAAATATCTGAATTGGCAGATCTTTTAGACACGAACCCAAGGAATATCCTAGAATACAAGAAAGAGCTTGAAGAGGTTGCGTGTGAAACCAATCATAGCTTCTTTATTGAAACGGTACCAGGACGTTATGGGGGATATAGGCTTAGTAAAAATTACGTCATACCAAGCTTAAAACTATTGCCCGAAGAAAAAGAATCCATCATTGAAGGATTCAATATGTTGATGAATAAATCTAGTTTCTTAA
>JALEUF010000093.1 GCA_022781015.1 Caryophanales bacterium | reverse complement strand
GAAGTAAGGATAGTTTTCTTTCTTTCTTCTAGCTTCTCGAACTTTTCTTTCTCTTCTTCTAGTTGTCTAAGAGTAACATCGCTTAAATTTGATGTTTCTTCTTTTCTATATCTAGCGATGAAAGGGATAGAACATCCTTCATCTAATAATTTTAAGACGGCGTTTACTTGTCTATTTTCAATTTGTAGTTTGTTTGCTAAGTAAGTATTAATTTCCATAAGGGGTATTTTACTAGAAAAGAATAATAGGTGATGAATGTATTTTATTTATGGGTATTAAATTAGTTTGGTTTTATTAGAATAATCTTTTTGATTGACTAAAATGTAAAATTTTAATCTTTTTAAAAATGAATAATTTCTATAAAAATCCCAAAATCAAAATATCGATGTTATCAGCATTGGAATGGGATAAACCGTGGTGAATTGATATTTTTTGATTTTGCAGCGGTTTATCTTTGCTGTCTTAGATTTTTAATTGACGTTTATTTAAAAATCAATTGTAAACGTAGAATGTCCTTCTTATCTTGAATCTAGTTTTATTTTGAATCCGTTATTGATACAAATGTGTTTTACAATGGCCAAGTCTAGCTTTGTTCCACCTTGTTCACGGCTTCTAGATTTATCAACTTTATAGAATCTAGTAAATATGGCATCTTTGTTTTTTCATCAATCCCTATGCCTTTATTGTATACTTTTAGATGGCTCTTTTTAATTCGATGTTCTTGCTCTTTCCGCTTACCTTGTTATAGATAACCGCGTTAGAAAATAGGTTTCTGAATTATTTTTCAAATTCATCTTTTGATATAAGTGAATTTACCTTATCTAGGGAAGTGGAGACTTCGGTCTTTTTCTTATTGGATTAAGCTTATTTGTCTTTATATATAAAACTAAAAAACATTCTTAAAGCATTATTGCTATCCCTAGTGATATTTAAGGGTATAATTAGAAAGGAAAGTTGAGTTAACATTTATGCCTTGTACAACAATATTAGTAGGAAAGAAAGCCTCGAATAACGGCTCTACAATCATAGCTAGAAATGATGATTCTCCTAGCGGAGTATTTCATGTTAAGAAATTAGTAGTAGTCCCTGCTTATGAAGGAGAAAAAACCTATAAATCAATTAATTCCCATGTGGAAGTCAAATTACCTAATAAGGGATATAGACATACTTTAATGCCTAATGTTGATCCTAATGAAGGTGTCTGGGGTGCTGCTGGGATTAATGAAAAGAATGTAGCTATGTCTGCTACGGAAACTATAACTAGTAACCCTAGGGTATTAGGAGCAGATCCTTATGTCGAATTAGAATTTAAAGATGGTAAGGAAAGCAAAGGCGGCATTGGGGAAGAAGATTTAGTTTCCCTTGTCTTGCCTTTTATAAGCAACGCGAAAGAAGGGGTTATTAGATTAGGCAAATTATTGGAAGAATATGGAACATATGAGCCTAATGGGATTGCTTTCTCTGATAAAAATGATATTTGGTGGCTAGAAACTATAGGGGGGCATCATTGGATTGCTAGAAGGGTAAAAGATACTGAAGTAGTAATTATGCCTAACCAATTCGGTATGGATGATTTTGATTTTGCTGATGCCTATGGAAGCCAAAACGACTACATGTGTTCAGCGGATTTAAAAGAATTCGTGGAAAAATACCATCTTGATACAGGCAAAGGCGATAAATTTAATCCACGTCTAGCCTTTGGTAGCCATGATGATTCTGACCATATCTATAACACTCCAAGGGCTTGGTATATGGGTAAGCGAATTTGTCCTAGAACTATCAAATGGACTGGCGAAGATAGGGATTATGGACCTGAAGATGATGATATCCCATTTAAATTAATCCCAGAGCATTTGCTTACTATTAATGATGTCAAATATCTTCTTTCTTCCCATTACCAAGGAACTCCATATGATCCATATGGAAAAGGCGATTCTAGCAAGAAGAATATATATCGTCCGATTGGGGTTAACCGTACTTCTTTCTTAGCCTTATTAGAAATTAGAAACGGTGTAGAAGAAGAAATATCCGCGCTTGAATGGGTTTGTTTTGCTTCGAATGCATTTAATGCAATGCTACCTATATATGCAAATGTAGATCAAGTACCTGACTATTTAAACAATACAACTTTAAGAGTTGATACATCTTCTTTCTATTGGGCCTCTAGACTAGTTTCTGCTTTAGCGGATGCCCATTTCCAAAAGAATGACATCCATATCGAACGTTACCAAAATGCCTGTAGCAATGATGCTTATAGGTTATTGAATAAATTCGATGAGGAATTTAAATCTAATAAAGATAAATCGTTATTAATAAAGGCTAACGAAGAGATTGCTAAGGTGATTCAAGAGCATACTGACAAGGTGTTGGATAAAGTATTGTTTGAATCTTCCTTATTAATGAAAAATTCATTCGCTAGAAGCGATAACTAAATAAAGTAAAACGTGGTTAATTGCCACGTTTTTAATTGCTTCCCAAAACCATTTCTTTTGCATATTCTAGTTGGGAAGGGGTGATTTTATCTCCTGAAATTAGATATGCGACTTGCTTAATTTTCTCTTCTAGGTTCAATTCTTTCATTTTGGCATACGTCCTGCCATCTTTTATGATCTTGCTAATCAAGATGTGATGATCGCTAAGTGAAGCAACTTGAGGCATATGGGTAATCGAAATAACTTGAGTTGATAAAGATATTTCTTTTATTTTCCTAGCAACAGCTTGGGCTGTTTCTCCTGATATACCTGTATCGATTTCATCAAAAATAACAGTAGGTACCTTATTGGCTTTTATGAATAAAGATTTAAAAGCAAGCATAATCCTGCTAGCTTCTCCTCCAGATATTATCTTGGATAAGCTCTTTAATCCTTCTCCAATATTTGTTTCGATTAGGAAATCTATTTTATCGATGCCGCTTTCAAGTAATATTGAATCATCTTCTTTTTCTGTTGGAGCAAACATTATCTTAAACTTAGCTTTCAAAAGAAGGTCATTAAGGCTACGTTCTAATTCTTTTTCAATTTTATTTGATAAAGATTGCCTTATCTTGCTTAATTCTTTTCCTTTTTCTAATGTTAGAAGG
>JALEUF010000125.1 GCA_022781015.1 Caryophanales bacterium | reverse complement strand
TCCGTTGACGGCAATACTGCAGCCGCAATGGAATCCTACTATTTCACTGAAGTAGCAGCTATCTATCCTATCACTCCATCTTCACCAATGGCCGAGCTTGTCGACGTCATGGCCTCTAAGGGAACCAAGAACTATTTTGGTGCCCCAGTAAAGGTTGTCGAAATGCAATCCGAAGCCGGTGCTTCTGGTGCTGTCCATGGTGCTTTGCAAGGTGGTGCATTATCAACCACATTTACAGCTAGCCAAGGCTTGCTCTTAATGATTCCAAATATCTACAAGTGGTGTGGTGAATTATTACCAGCAGTACTTCATGTCGCAGCTAGATCTCTAGCTACCCGTGCTCTATCTATCTTTGGTGACCATCAAGACGTCTATGCCATTAGACAAACTGGAATCACCATGATAGTTTCCAATTCCGTCCAAGAAATTGCCGACCTTACCCCAGTTGCCCATTTAACTGCAATTGAATCAAGTGTCCCAGTTTGCCATTTCTTCGATGGTTTCCGTACTTCCCACGAAGTCCAAAACGTTGAATTCGTTGATGAAAACGAATGGAAGAAACTTCTTCCAATGGACAAGGTTGAAGAATTTAGGGCTAGAGCCTTAAATCCACATACCCATGCCGTTACTCGTGGCGGAGCTGAAAATGATGATATCTACTTCCAAGCTAGGGAAGCCCAAAACGAACATTTCAACCATGTAGTCGATGTTGCTTCTAAATATTTTGCAGAAGCCACTAGGTTAACTGGCAGAAAATACGCCCCATTCGTATATTATGGTGACGAAAATGCTACCAAGGTCATCATTGCCATGGGTTCAGTTGATGAAACTGCCATGGAAGTTGTTGATGAATTAAATAAGAAAGGCGAACATGTTGGCTTAGTCAAAGTCCATTTGTATCGTCCATTCTCTGCTAAACTACTTTCCGAAGCTATCCCGGCTTCTGTTAAGAAGATTGCTGTCTTAGATAGAACTAAGGAAAGCGGTGCTATCGGCGAACCTCTATATCTAGATGTAGTCGCTGCTATGGCTAGTGTTAACCGTAAGTTCGACCAAATCATTGGTGGACGTTATGGCTTATCCTCCAAGGATACCCAACCAAAGGATGTCAAATCCGTATTTGATTTCCTTGATAATGAAAATAACTGGAATGGTTTCACCGTTGGAATCAAAGATGATGTTACCCATCTATCTATCCCAGTTGATGAAAAGTTTGTTATCCCACACAACTATACTTCCTGCTTATTCTATGGATTAGGCAGTGACGGTACAGTTTCTGCTAACAAGAGTTCCATCAAGATCATTGGTGATGCCACTGGACAATATGCTCAAGCCTATTTCCAATATGACTCTAGAAAAGCTGGTGGAACTACCCGTAGCCATCTCCGTTTTGGCAAAGAGCCAATCCATTCCGAATATTATGTAAAGAATGCTGATTTCATCTCTTGTTCCCTTGATACCTATATCTTCAAATTCGATATCATCTCGAATTTAAAAGAAGGTGGAACATTCTTGCTAAATACCAACATGGATGATGAAACATTAGTCAAGTCCATGCCAAACCGTATGAAGCATTTATTGGCTGCAAAACATGCTAAGTTCTATGTCATCGATGCTAATAAGCTAGCCGCTGAATGCCACATGGGGCGTCATACCAATACCACATTGCAAGCTGCTTTCTTCAAGCTCTCACCATCCATCATGGATTATAGCGAAGCTGAGAAGTGGATGAAGAAATTCGTCGAGAAGAGCTATGCCAAGAAGGGTATGGATATCGTCCAAAATAACTATGATGCTATCGATGCCGGTCCAAAGGGATTAAGAGAAATCGCTATTGATCCAGCTTGGATTAATCTCCCATATAACAAGGTTGCTACTGCCGATACTGGCGACACTTATTATGATGAATACGTCGAAGTCATCGACCGTCTTGATGGTGATGAACTCCCAACTAGCGCCTTCACTAAACATGAATTGCTAGACGGCACCATGAACGAAAACATCACATTCAAGCAAAAAAGAGGTATTGCCGATAGAGTTCCACAATGGAATCCAACTTATTGTATCGAATGTAACCAATGTGCATTTGTTTGCCCACACGCTACAATCCGTCCATATCTATTAAATGAAGAAGAAGTTGCCAATGCCCCAGAACTAGTAAAGAATGGCTTAAAGCCAGCTATTGGAACTGCTGATAAATCACTCAAGTTCAGAATCCAAGTCTCTACTAGCAACTGTGTCGGCTGCGGACTTTGCGTTGCCGAATGTATGGCTAATGCTAATGCTAACAAGATGGGTAATGACCACTTTGCCTTAAAGATGGTTGATGCCCATAGCCAAGTCAAGGAACAAGAAGCTGCTGATTATTGCTATGCCCATGTTAGCGAAAAGAAGAACCAATTCCCAGCTGCGCTAGAAAATGGCGTCAAAGGACTTGGCTTCAAGAAGCCTTACATGGAAGTAAGTGGTGCTTGTGCTGGTTGCGGCGAAGCTCCTTATTACCGTATTGTTTCCCAATTATTTGGAAAGGATATGTTAGTAGCCAATGCTACTGGATGCTCTTCCATCTATTGCGGATCTACCCCATTAACCCCATTCGTCAATGAAAATGGAAAGAATGGACCTGCCTGGGCTAACTCCTTATTCGAAGATAATGCCGAATATGGATTTGGTATGAGAATTGCCTCTGATCAAAAGATGGCCCAAATCGTTAGAATCCTTAACGAAGCCAAAGCTAATGCAGATGTTGAACCTGAATTAGTCGCAGTTATCGATAAATATCTAGCTAACCTCAAGAATAGAGACGAAGTAAGAAAACTAGTTCCAGAATTAATGAAATTAGTCGAAGCTTCTAAAGTCGAATCCGTCAAGGAAATCAAACTCTATGAACGCGACTTAGTCGATAAGTCTGTCTGGATTGTTGGTGGCGATGGCTGGAGCTATGATATTGGTTATGGTGGAGTTGACCACGTATTAGCTAATGAAGCTGATGTCAATGTCTTGGTATTAGATACCGAAGTCTATTCCAACACCGGTGGACAAGCTTCTAAGTCCTCTCAAACCGGATCTATCAATAAATTCACTGCTTCTGGTAAGAAAGAAGCCAAGAAGAACCTTGCCCTAATGGCTATGGCTTATGGACATGTCTATGTTGCCCAAATCGCATTAGGCGCAAATCCAGCCAAGGCTATCCAAGCCCTCAAGGAAGCTGAATCCTATGATGGACCATCCTTAGTTATTTGCTACTGCCCATGCGCTGAACAACATATCAAAGGCGGACTTGTCAATTCCATCAAGGAAGAAAAGAAAGCCGTTGAATGTGGTTACTTCACAACATTTAGATATGATCCACGTCTAAAAGCAGAAGGTAAGTCCCCACTTACTATCGATTGCAAGGAACCTGATTTCACCAAATTACGTGACTTCATCATGCAAGAAACCAGATTCTCCCAACTTCCAATTGTTAACCCAGAACATGCCGAAGAACTTCTAACCAAGACTGAGAAGTATGCTAAGGAAAGATGGGAAAACATCAAGAAGTTTGGTGCTTAATATCTAATCTAACTCAAATTGACCTCCATTTATTTGGGGGTCTTTTTAATTGGCTTTGTTACAAATGCCAAAAATAAAGAAAATTGGCAAAAGTAACAATGCCAAAGAGCAAACAAAACTATTGATGCGCCTGATAAAAAGGAATATTTCGATTAGTCTTTAAAAATGAAACAATTTATTTGCTTAGATAATCAGCATCTATTCTTTTTATATCTAAAGGGGTTAAGTTTATGAAAAATGTTTTATAACCATCGCTTTGATTAATAAATGCAACTTGTTCATTTTTATAGAATATCATTTTGCTAAAAGGAATTCCTTCTTGGCTATAGAACAATTCTTCTATTTTATCTTGCTCAATGTTTTCCTTTTCATTTAGGAAAATAAACAGAATATTGTCCTGAAAATTATATTTTATATGGTCGAGTTCTTTGTCTTTTATTGCTTTTATTCCTTCTGCTCTAGTGAATATAAATAAATTAGCGACATCACTTTTTAGGAAAGAGTAGTGGTCTTTGTATGTATATTTCATTGCTTCTATTTCGGGGTAATTAAATAACTTTAAATATATATGTTTTGCTATGAATTGGTTTTTCTTTGGATTAGTTAAATCGAATTTATATCCATTCAACCTGCTCTTTCTAATATAATTCATTTTTTCATTGTAATTGAGCTTAGCTTTAAAAATGACTCTTTCATCAGCAAGGGTATGATATTGTTCGTAATAAGTGATTATATCTAAAAATGGCAGTTGTTTTAGGATTGAGTTTAAAGATTCTAGAGTCCTAAAGTGAAAAGAAAGATATATGTAGCAAGCATAATTTATTACGTTTATATCGTAACGTTCTTCTTTCTCATTTCTTTTGAAATCAAACTCTTCTCTTATTTGTTTGTAAATCTTATTCGAGTTATAGTAAACAACTTCATAAAAATTCAGAATGTTTTCTAAATAAGCAGACTTAAAGAAAACATTGATAAAATCTTCCATTTCTAGATTATCTAGATAGGCAAGGTTAACGATTGTTTTAACTAGATGGTAGATATCTGTCTGCTCTTTATTCATATTCTTTTTTCATCTCTTTCTTTATTTGCTCGAAAGTGGTGGTTCTATCGAATGCATGGTCCTTGCAAAAAGTATCCCTATTTTGCTTGAGTATTTTCTTTTTTTCTTTTACAACGCTTAATAAGTAATCTCTAAGATTTTTCTCTATTTTATATGTTTCCACCCAGGCTAAGTTATTAGCGTCTTTTTCATTCTTCATTACAAATTGAGGACCGATATTTGCTAGAATCAAGGCTTTTCTAGTTTCTTCTAAATCTGTTATGTTATTGAAAAAATCATTCAATACATCAAAGTTATATGAATCCGCGATTTCACCACATAAGACGTCGTAATTAGAGAATTTCTTGTCATAATATTCTCTAAAAAACATTTCGTCTTCTTCACTTGTTATCTTTCCTCTATTTAGTCCTATATATATTATCCAATCTCTTTCACCATTATCTTCTTTTGAAAAATTATAAATTGCCCCTTTCAAGACATCTTCCTTCTTGAAACGATAAATGACTGGGCTTTTTTGCTCAATGACATAATTTATGGCGTTTTTCAAGGAATCACTTAAATAGAATCCATTATCAAAATCATTAAAATCGCCTCTATTTCTTAAAGTAGATATTTTTCCGTGTAGCCCACCTGTTTTAGATCCATGAAAAAGATAAGAAGTGTTAGGCTCTATATCTAAAAGGGAATATATATCCAGGTTATTTTCATCGATTAGTTTAGTTATTTTATTAGCAATGGCAGCGGTTGGATTAGAATGCTTGCTTAAATAGTTTTCAATTGTTTTTGGGTCTACGTTTAAAAGGCTTGATATGGACTGGATATCATAATTTAATCTATCCATTAAATTTTTAAGTGCAAAAGAGAGATTTAGTTCTATCATGTAGATATTCTAACATTTTTAAAAAACTTTCCAAGATTTTATGATAATTTACATGTGTTTTTCTAGATGTGCTTTTTAAAGCCTCGATATTATCGATATAATTGTTGTTTTAATTCATCTAACAATTTTTAAAAACTTTCCAAATAATCTGCTTCATAATTATTAGTTGCTTAGAAAATAGGAGTGGAGGAGCCCAAAATAGGAATTGTTTTTTTGAAGTTGCAGTGTTATTTTTCTAACTACATTATGCAATAATGTTAAATATAATTGACAAATAACTACCTATTTGTAAAATATAATTGACATTAGGTGATTATATGAAAAGAACAGATGCTGTTTTGCTTCCAAAAGTACTTAATAACCTTGCTAGGCTAGGTGAAAACATCAAATTAGCAAGACTTAGAAGGAATTTGTCTATGCGTTTAATTTGTGAACGTGCGCATATATCGCGTCCTACTTTAATTAGTATCGAAAAAGGTTCGCCAAATGTATCTCTCGGTCTATATGCTGCAGTTCTTAATGCTTTGGGAAACCATGATGATGAACTTGCAAATGTGTTATTAGAAGATAAAGTCGGTAGAACAATTCTTGATCTAAATATCAAGGTTCCAAAAAGAGGCAGAAAATGAAAAAGTTATTCCTATTTTTATCTTTAAATTCCAAAGATGTTTTTGTGGGGACTTTGTCTTCTAATTTTGCACACGGCAACGAAGTTTTCGTGTTTGAATTCTCAGATGAATATCTGCTAAATAAGAATTATCCAATTATCGATCCTCTTTTGTTCTATTTCTCTGGCCCTCAGTATGATTTCCATTTTCTCAATGATATGGCGCCTGATCGTTTTGGTACCATTCTTATTGATAAATACGAACAAGTTGAGGCACTAAAGAATAATAGGCCAGTTAAAAAACTAACGCTAAGTGACTATTTGGTGAGGGTCAATGACTTAAGCAGGATGGGGGCATTGAGAATTAAAGAAAAAATGGATGGCCCATTCTTGAATGATGATAGCGACAACGCAATACCGCCGTATGTATATCTAAGAGATATTGAATACGCATCAATTAAATTAGAAGAAGGTAATGATATTGATAACGATGTCTATAGAAGGCTTCTTCTCCCAGGCTCATCTTTAGGCGGAACTAGACCGAAAGCTAGTGTTTATATTTCCGATGATGTTTATCTTGCTAAATTTCCTTCTAGAAATGATGGATATGATGTTGAATTATGGGAATATATTACTTTGGAGATAGCAAGAAAATTAGGATTAGATGTCCCCAAGACTAAACTAGATAAGTTCTCTAATTATGGTCACACATTACTCGTAAAAAGATTTGATCGAGATAAAAGCAAAAGAATTCACTATATTAGTGCGGTTACTGCTTTAGGCACAACCGATGGGAGTAGTGGGCAATACTCCTATTTAGATCTGGCTAACTTCATTAATTCTAATTGCGTTGACGTTCAAAAGAATTTGATTGAGTTATATAAAAGAATGGTATTTATATATCTTATTAATAACACGGATAATCATTTGCGGAACCACGCATTTATTTATCGTGAAAACGGCTATGAATTATCACCCTTATTCGATGTGAATCCTTCATTATATAATGCTGATTTTGAACTATCATTTGGAAACGGAAATACAACAAATGGTTTAATTAGTGTTTCCAAATACTTCTATATTGATGAAGAAAGTGCTAAAGAAATAATTAATGATTTCAAAAATACAATCATCAATGAACTAAACAAATATATTTCTATTTATCCAAAAATTAGACTAGAGGCATCTACTCTTTTAAAAATAATTGAGAGGAAATAATTTTTATCTAAAGAAAAAAAGGTTTCACTAGCGGAAACCCCAGATAGTCCTCATAAAAACTGAGAATATTTATTATTACGTGGGTCTGATTACCAATATTGATACAATGTATACCCTAAGCAATGAAATTTTGCATACCCTTGTTCAAAAAGTGCATACCATATCGGTTGTTCTGCATACCCTTAATTTTCATAAATTTAACAAAAAATCATTCTGCCCCAAAACACCTCCAAATGGTCACACAAAATTTGGATGATTACGGACTAAGGCCCATCTGTCTGATGACCAACAACTTTGCGTCATTGAATTAATCGTATCGAGGAAACGGAAGTCAGAAACGCACAGCAAACAAGATTAAACAGATATAGTAATATCCGCTTTCTCTTGAGCGGCGCAAGATTGAGCGCGAAAGTTTGAAGAATTTCATTATATAATTGGTTGCCATCAGTAGTCCGTTAAAGGTCTGTGCAGTCAGCGAACTGAATTCTATATATAAAATAAACCTAACGACATGCTGTTTAGTTTATCTATGTACAATATATCTTTGAGCAGCTTCAATAAAACCATTTAATTGTTCAAAACTATCTATGCCAAAATACTTGTTAATAAGATCCTTGATTTCAATTGGTTTCTTTTTCATATCAAGCAACATTACACATATTCCGATCATATCCTCATTAAATTGCTCGTATTTTAATTCTTCGTCATACGTCATATTTCATCTCCTATTTAAGCGATATTCTACTAACAAGATAGTGATTGCATTCCGAGCAATAGTATCTATTAGTTTCTTCATCGAAATCACACTTATCTATTATTTTGCCGCATTCACATTGAAATTTCCTTGTCATATATGTACTTGAGAAAAAATAATAATCCTCGAATCCTCGAATTGAATCAGTTGAGCCATCGAAAGATGCTTCATAAATAGGCAACAATCTTTTGTTGTCGTTGCTATCTCTAAAAATGGCAGCGCTATATTCCTTGAAATCCCTAATTTTATCTTTATCAGTAGAAAGAATGGACGATATTGCGCTCGAAAACGCGCCCGCAATCAAAAGTGGATTTAAAGACAAGATGCTCAAAACAGCAAGACTCCCCATCAAGGCTTTAAAGCCTAGCCTCCTTTTGTTTTTAATAATTTCATCATTAAGTTTCTTATATAGGTCTTTTAAGATTTCTCCCTCAAGGCATATCACTTCGGCATGAGCATTAATCTGATCCGCTAACTCGTTATACGTGTAGGCCCTTATTAAAGAGAAAGTATAATTTTCTTTCTTCATTCCACTCCCTCTCGCTTTTCCATGAATATAAT
>JALEUF010000105.1 GCA_022781015.1 Caryophanales bacterium | reverse complement strand
CGAAAAGCATGTTAAAGTCGACGCCTTTTTTATTTGTTTTAAAAGGAAGAATCTAAAATTAGTATTTAATTGAATAGATAATAATTAAGCATTCATCGAATGTTTTTTGTAATAAGCCAGCAATTGGCTATTTTTCTAGTTTGTCCCAATGCTATTTTAGCAACGTGATTTTGGACTTAAAAGAAGTGTTTGAAGCCAAATTCAGTTACCGAGAAATCCTCGGTAACTCAAAAATAGCCTTAAAGAAATGAAGAAAATTAAACCTTAAAAGGATGCGTTGACTGGGCTATCAAGCATGATGTTAAATTAATTACTCCAGAACACATAAAGATAATTAATAACAAGCATTCTGACGAATAAAAATACTAAATAAAAAATTGACCATTGTGAAAGCATTGGCCTTTTCATTTCTTCCATTTGGCCATTGCATAGCCGCGTGGATATAGACTTGGTCCCCAAAATTCTATTCTTCCGTTATTATCGGTGCTACCCGAATATCCTTTACCCCTAAGAGATTCTAAATATTCCCTAGTAATTTCTTGCTCGCTTGACCATAAATAATAAGAAGAAATATGTAAGACCAGATAATTTTGCAATCCCCTATAATCGATATTGTTATTTAACTTAAATAACCCTACATGCCCTTTCATCTTTCCTTCTACTTTGTTTAGGAAGATCCAATCATCAAAAGAATAGGAATAATGAAAAGAAAGGACATGTTCCCATTTATCCTGAATTTGGATATCTATTGCTTCATAGTTAGCAGTTGCAGGAACTTTATAAGCATATTCATAAGTATAGTCATCATTCATTGTAAGCCTTAATTCATACTGTTCATTGATACCTTCGCTGAACTCGTAGTCTTCTAGCATCTTCTTAGTAGTCTTGCTAGAAGAAGAACAGCTAAAAAGAGTCAATGAAAGAAATGGGATTGGACTTAATAAACAATGGCTTTTCATATTTTTATTATTACAAGCAAACGACTATTAAATCAAATATGAAAATGTAATGTTATTTATTTAAGGGAACAATTTCTTTTTCGGATTTAATCAATACATCTTTAGGATAGACTCCTCTAGCCATCGTAAGAGGATAGACTTTGCTATTGCTTCCAATTATTGTCCCAGGATTAAGGACGGAATTACATCCAACATCGACATTTTCACCTATAAAAGACCCTATTTTCCTTAGGTTTGTCTTATAAGATATATCAGCATGGATAATTACATCTTTCCCATCATTTCTTAGATTTGAGCAAATTACCCCTGCACCTAGATGGGAATGATAACCTAATATCGAATCCCCAACATAATTAAAATGAGGGACTTGTGATTTATTTAAGACGATGCAATTTTTAAATTCGCAGGAATTTCCAATTACAACATCATCACCTATTATGACATTGCCCCTAATATAGGCGCCAGGCCTAATCTCGACATTATTTCCAATTATGGCTGGACCAATTAGAGTGGCGGTCTTAGCTATCTTTACGTTTTTACCAATCAAAAGATTATTTTCTCCATCAAAGATATAACCTTCAATTCCTTTTTTTGTTAATGAGATTATAGTTTGCTTAATCTTAGGCAATATTTCCCAAGGATATTCATTTTCCTTAAATAAAGGAACTAGATAATCAGGGACTATTTTAAATAATTCAGCTGTTTTAATTTCTAGATTACTCACAAAGATGTCCTCCCTTTTTAATAACATTATATAGGCGTTCGATATATTTATTGCATTCTTCTATCGACGGGGCTTCTACCATTATCCTAATTAATGGTTCAGTCCCGGATTCGCGAAGCAATATCCTTCCTTTGCCTTCTAGTTGCTTATTTATTTCATTGAATTTGGTTTTTACATCATTGTCTTCCATGACATCGGATTTAGATATGACGCGTACATTTTTCAATACCTGCGGGAATAATTTAACAGGAGCGACTAATTCAGAAAGCTTTTGATGGGTAGAAAGCATTTGTTCAGCCACCCTAAGTGCAGTAAGGATACCATCTCCAGTCGTTGCATATTTCTTGATGATAACATGGCCAGATTGTTCTCCCCCTAATACATATCCTTCTTCTTGCATCTTTTCATAGACAAAGCGGTCCCCCACTTTAGTCCTGACTAGATTGATATTTTGCTTCTTCAGGGCTTTTTCAAAACCGCTATTGGACATGATAGTTGCAACAACGCTGTTATTATCTAATCTTCCTTCTTGCTTTAATTTTAGGGCAAGTAAATACATAATCTTATCCCCATCGACTATATCCCCGTTTTCATCGACGGCAAGACATCTATCGGCATCTCCATCAAAAGCAAATCCTACATCCAGTTTCTTTTCTTTTACGAAGGCAGAAAGCAATTCAATATGGGTTGAACCGGCATTTTTATTGATATTAATGCCATCCGGTTCATTATTTATTAGATACAATTTGGCTCCTAAAGCCGCGAATACTGATTTAGCAATCATCCAGGAAGCCCCGTTAGCGCAGTCTAATCCAATACGCAAATTCTTCATTGAATGCCTAGCCAAGGAGATTAGATATCCAATATATCTATTCCTGCCAGAAGAATAATCATTTATTGAACCGATATTTTCTTTTTCTGCTAAAGGCAAATCATCCCCATCGATACCAAGTGGCCTTAAATTATTATCAAGATAACACTCTATTAGATAGGTGACTCCTTCATCTAATTTCTCGCCATTTCCATTTAATATCTTTATTCCATTATCATAAAAAGGATTATGGCTAGCAGTAATCATTACCCCTGCATCAAACCCATCCATTTTGGAAATATAGGATACGCTTGGGGTAGTAGTTACGTGCATTAATTCTACATCCGCTCCAGATGAAGCTGCTCCTGAAGCAAGAGCATATTCAAGCATATAGGAAGACCTTCTTGTATCTTTTCCGATTACAATCCTAGGACGATATCCTATTTTTTGGCAATTATATTTAGGATTAGAATAAAACCATCCTAGAAATCTTCCGATCTTAAAAGCATGTAAGGCAGTTAAATCTACATTAGCCTCGCCCCTAAATCCATCGGTTCCGAAATATTTGAATTTGAATCCTTTTGAAATTATGGGCTTAATCTTTTTATTACGATGGATGATTATTTCGTCATTGATAAGTTCATCAGCGCTAATTTTGAAGATATTGCATAATTCTGCAATTTTATCAACTTGCGGTATATTCTCCCCGCTTTCCCATTTAGATATCGATTGCCTAGATACCTTTAGTAATTTAGCTAGTTGCATTTGAGAGATGTCATAGGAAATTCTCAAATGGACTATTTTTTCTCCAATTGTCATATATTGTCCTTTTAAAAAATCTTTTATGAAAGCAATATATGGCCTAAAAACATTTATGTCAAGAAAGATACTCAATAGACATTTTTACCATAAAATCGATAGATTGAATGTTTTTTAGCTAATTTAAATAAGATGTAAATAGAAGTTTACATGGTTTAATAATTATTATTAAAAGTTAAATTAATTTTATCCAAACCAAACATAAGTATGTATAATATATAAGTAATAAGGGACCCTTGTTACATATATAAAGCTAAAGGATTTTTTTATGTCGCATTATGATTGCATTATTGTAGGTGCCGGACCTAGCGGGTATATGTGTGCCTATGAATTAGTCAAGAAGAGCCCTAGCCTTAAAGTATTATTAATCGATAAAGGAAAAGATGTTGAGCATCGTTTTTGTCCTGTCTTGAATCACCTTATCGAAAGATGCCCTGTCAATAAAGCAGGTGTTACTGGCTGCCACCCTTCTTGTTCGATGACTTGCGGATTTGGAGGGGCTGGCGCATTTAGCGATGGCAAATTCAATATCACGACCGAATTCGGCGGATGGCTGGATGAATTTATTTCCGATGAAGAGCTTATCGAACTTATTAAATATGCAGATGATATCAATCTAGAATTCGGTGCCACTCCTATCATCACTGATCCATATACTCCTAAAATCAGGGAAATAGAAAGAAAGGCCATGGGGGCTGGACTTAAATTATTACGTGCCAAAGTTAGACACCTCGGTACTGAAGAAAACTTAAAGATATTAAGCAGGATATATAACTATCTAAAGGATAAGATAGAAATTAGGCACGAAACATTCCTAAAAGACTTAATAATTGAGAATAGGCAAATAAAAGGAATCATCGTAAATGATGACGAGAAGATATTCGCGGATAATGTTGTCTTAGGTTTAGGAAGAGATGGGTCTATTTTCCTTAGCGAACTCTTATCTAAATATGGGGTAGAGATGATTAATAACCGTGTCGATATCGGGGTTAGAGTCGAAACTAGCAATGTCGTAATGCAAGAAATCAATGAAAACCTATATGAAGGCAAATTTGTCTATTACACTTCAAATGGGGTAAAGGTCAGGACGTTTTGTAGCAACCCGAGTGGACATGTCGTCTTAGAAAATGACCATCATGTAATATTAGCCAATGGACATTCTTACCAAGACCCAAAACTAGGAAGCGAAAATACTAATTTCGCCCTTTTGGTTTCCCATAAATTCTCCGAACCATTCAATGATCCAAATTCCTATGCCTATTCTTTGGCAAAACTTGCCAATAAATTAAGCTGTGGGTCAGTTATTTTGCAAAGATTTGGGGATATAATGCTTCAAAGAAGAAGTACCGAGAAACGTATAAAGGAAGGTTTTGTCGTCCCTACTTTAAAAGAAGCCGTTCCTGGGGATTTGGCTTTATGTTTGCCATATAAAACATTAAGTGCCCTTATTGAAATGATTAAGGTATTAGACAAAGTAACTCCTGGAATTGCAAATGATGATACTTTGTTTTATGGAGTCGAGGCCAAATTCTATTCGGCTAGAGTCGATGTAGATAAGACTTTAATGGTCAAAAATATCAATAATCTCTATGTAGTTGGCGATGGAGCCGGAATTACTAGAGGTTTAGCACAGGCTTCTGCTTGTGGGATATATGTAGCTAGAACAATAGCAAAAAAGGGAGGTAAATAATATGCCAAGTATTGTAATCGAAGGTGTTCAGTGGGGAGATGAAGGCAAGGGGAAAGTAGTCGATTACCTAGCCTCCAAATCAAATGTAGTAATTAGGTTCCAGGGAGGGAATAATGCTGGCCATACCGTTTGTTTTGATAACAAGACATTTGCCATCAAATCTCTTCCTAGCGGAATTTTTACTCCAAATATAATAAATATCATCGCCGATGGAGTCGTTGTTAATCCATTTTTCCTAAAAGAAGAAATCGAGAACATAAAAGCGCAAGGTGTAAAGGATTTTAAATTATATATCTCTAACCGTGCCCACTTGATTCTTCCTTATCACCTAGATTTAGATGGATCCTTTGAGACTTTACTAGGAAAGGGGAAGATTGGTACGACTAAAAAGGGCATCGGTCCTGCATATAGCGACAAGGCATCTAGATTTGGAATCAGGATGGGTGATTTATTAATAAAAGAATATCTAAAAGAAAGGCTAGAAGAAGTCCTGCCTATTAAAAACCATGAACTTAAATCACTTGGATTAAAAGAATATGATCTAGAATCTTTATATCAAAGCCTAGTTGAAATAGGAGAATACCTAAAGCCATTCATTACTGATACAGCTAGACTTATCAATAAGCTTTATGCTGAAGGAAAGACCTTATTATTTGAAGGTGCGCAGGGAATGATGCTAGATATTGATAGAGGTACATATCCTTATGTTACTTCTTCTAGCCCAAATTCAAATTATGCTTGCCAAGGTTCAGGGTTATCCCCAAGAAAAATAGATAAGGTAGTCAGCATTTGCAAAGCCTATACAACTAGAGTTGGAGAAGGTCCCTTCCCAAGTGAACTAAATAATGAATTAGGTAATCAAATAAGGGAAAAAGGCCATGAATATGGAACGGTTACTAAACGTCCTAGAAGAGTAGGATACCTAGATTTGGTATTAGTAAAAAGGAACCTAATCCAAAGTGGCTCCACTTCTATTGCCCTTACTTTGTTTGATGTTCTTAGCGATATCGATGACTTAAAGATTTGTATTGGCTATGAACTAAATGGAGAAATAATCGATTATATCCCATCTACAATCTATGAATATGATAAATGTAAGCCAGTTTATAAAGATATGAAGTCTTTCCATATCGATGAAAATGTAACTTCCTTTAATGAATTGCCAAATGAGGCTAAAGAATATATTAGGTTTATCGAAGATTTTACTGGTGTCAAAGTATCTATCCTTAGCATTGGAAAAGATAGGAAAAAGACATTGCTATTAGGAGAGATATAATGATTTCTAGATACAATGTTAAAGAAATTGAAGACATATTCTCTTTAGAAAATAGATATAAGACTTTTCTAGAAATCGAATTAGCGTCTTTAGAAGCCCATGTTCAATTAGGGATAGTCCCAAAAGAAGACTATCTAAAGATAAAAGAGAAAGCCCATATCGATTTAGATAGGATTAATGAACTAGAAGCTATCCATAAGCATGATGTCATTGCCTTTACTAGGTCAATAGGCGAACAGCTCGGGGAAGAAAAAAGATGGTTCCATTATGGACTTACTTCTACCGATGTTGTCGACAGTGCTTTATCTTTAAATTATGCAAAAGCCTATCAAATAATAGATAAGGATATCGATGCTTTATTAGAAACATATAGGGAAAAGGCCATTGAATATAAGAATTTGCCTTGCATTGCTAGGACACACGGAATGCATGCAGAAATAACTTCTTTCGGCCTTAAATTTGTTAGGTTCTATGATGAACTTAGACGTAATAAGGAAAGGCTAAAGAAAGCAAAGGAAGAACTTTGCTTAATAAAACTAGAGGGATCTATCGGGACTTTTAGCTTCCTTGATCCTAGGGTTGAGACTTTTGTTGCTTCTAAATTCAATCTAAATTATCCAAGCTTTGCAACCCAAGTCATAGCTAGAGATAACCATACAAACTTCTTATCTGTATTAGCCTTAATTGCAGAAGAAATAAATAATGCGGCGATGGAATTACGTAATCTAGCTAGAAACGAAATTAATGAGGTAAATGAATATTTCTCCTCTAAACAAAAAGGAAGTTCAGCCATGCCTCATAAACATAACCCAATTTCATTAGAGAATATATGTGGATTATCTAGGTTAGAAAAAGGTTATGCCTTATCTAGTTATGAAAACATTCCTTTGTTCCATGAAAGAGATATATCTCATTCTTCTAATGAAAGGATAATATTCCCAGAAGCCTTCATAACTCTTTCTTATATATTAAGAAGGATGAATAGGACTGTTTCCAAATTGATAGTAAACAAAGAAAACATCCAAAAGAATATCGATTTGACTTATGGGATTATCTATTCCCAAAGGGTATTGACTGCTTTAGTCGAAAAAGGACTAAGCAGGGAAAAATCTTATGATTTAGTCCAATCTTTAGCCTTAAGTTCCTATAACAACAAAACCGAATTTAAGGAAATATTAAAGAATAATAAGGAAATAATGGATATATTTAGCCAAGAAGAAATAGATGAATTATTTGATCCTAAATTCTATTTTAGAAACATTGATTACATCTATTCTAGATGCAAGATATAGCAAAAAGAAAAGACAGGAACGAATGAACCTGCCTTTTTTTGTTTGCTTAGATAATTAGTTCAACTTCTTTTCGATAGAAGCGAATAAATCTCCGATAGTCTTGAAATTTGATAATTCCTCGGTTTCGAATTGGATATCAAACTTCTCTTCTAGTTCAAGGCACATTTCTACTACATCAAGAGAATCTAATCCAAGATCCTTTAATGATTTAGTTTCATCTAATTGTTTTAAATTTAAGCGTTCCTTGAACATTTGACGGATTTCGTCCATTTTTTCTTTAGCCATTTGTTTACCTCGCGTAAACATTATAAGAATTATTTAGAATAAATAAAACTAGAAAAAATCGGAGGATAAACTCTCTTGCCCTCCGATTCCTTCTTAGGCTTCCATAGAAGCAACTAAAGAAACTTCTTCATTAGCTTTCTCACTAATTTTGCTGCTTGTATCCTTGAATGTTGTAAACAAGACGGTTCCAACGATGGAAAATACGAGTAATACCATCATCATTCCAAGCAATTGTCCTTTGATTTCTGACATAATCTCACCTCCTTCCTAGATATTCGATTCATAGTAGCCAACGACTGTCGTCCTTTTTAAAGAGATCTCAATCGTGTTTTTCGAGATTATTAGGGGCTTATACGATTTATTTAGGCTAAATTCGAGCACATCCCCAATCCTAAATGAACTTGAAGCAGGTACGACTAACGTTGCCCCCGCTTCTTTTGCTAGTTTATTTGTTTCTTCTGAGATATATCCCTCATAGCTAATCCTATAGGCAATGGTCAAAGACAACGAATCAAGCGAAGAATGTATCAGTGAGATGCAAAATAAGTCGCCCGCCATAAGAAGAACCATCATCATAAAAACGCTAGAAAGAAGTAATCCAAGTTTATAACCCATCCATTATTCCTCCCATAATTGTAACTAGACATAAAGCAAGCATTACCATAGTTACCCCACTTCCTAATAAAGGGAGAAATGATAAAGAAGATAGCTTTTCTAGTTTTCTAGTTTTTAATAAATCATATTCATCATCTCTAAGTTTGGAGAATATGTATTTAAATTGAGATATATAGGCACCTCCACTCCCTTCAT
>JALEUF010000091.1 GCA_022781015.1 Caryophanales bacterium | reverse complement strand
AATGATGATGACAAACCAAGTTTTCGAAAACGTTAAAAGAGATTAATTGAAGCTAAATATCTCTGTTTTTTAAAAGCAAAGCTTTTGCTTCTTTTTGTCGTACCTTTTTATAAATTTTTATAAGATAATAGTTGTATGAAGCAAGAAACCTTGGAAGCTCTTAATTTGCTTAAGACTAATCTAGATAATGACTCTAGAGTAGTGTTGCTTAAAGAAAAAGAGAAAATAATGTCAGCTGACTTAAAAGCCAATGAATTATCAATTAAGATGAAACTAGCATCTTCTAAATATGATGATGACTTAAATCATTTTGGCTTTGATTCTCCTTTTGCTGTTAAATCTAGGCAGGAATTACATCAAATAAAACTAGAATTAGATACATTAGATGTTGTTAAAGATTATATGAATGCTTTTAAGGAAGTCAGAAAACTATATGAACAAATAGATGAGATATTGTTTTCTTCCTTTAAAGAAAAAAGGAAATGCAAATGATCAAGATAATCGGTGGTAAATATAGAAGTAGAGTTATTGTTACTCCTGATAGTAGGACTGTTCCTACGAAAAATATGGTTAGGGAAGCTTTATTTTCTGCGGTTAGTTTTGATTTAGATGGAAATACATTAGATTTATTTGCAGGCTCAGGTGCAGTGGGGATAGAAGCATTGTCTAGAGGGGCAAAGAAATCCTATTTTGTAGATACTTCTAATGATGCGATTAAGGTTATTAAATCCAATTTAGCTTCATTAAAAGAAGGAAATGGGATTATATTGGATATGGATTATTTGGCTGCTTTAGAACATTTATCTAAATTAGGAATCTCCTTTTCCTTTATATATATAGACCCTCCATATAAAGATAAGGAATATTATCAAAATAGCATTGATATGATTAATAAATTATCATTGCTAGATAATATGGGCAGAATTGGAATAGAATATGAAGGAGAACTTGAACTAAATCTAGAAGGTTTTAGCGAAGTCAAATACAAGAAATACGGTTATACTAAATTGATATTGTTGAGGAAATAATATGAAAAAAGCAATTTATCCTGGCTCATTTGACCCAATTACTAATGGACATATGGACATATTGAAAAGGACATTGGGATTATTTGACCATGTAACTCTTTTATTAGCAGTTAATCCAAATAAGAAAAGCGAATTTAGTGTTGAGGAAAGACTTGCCTTGATGAAAGAGGCTACAAAGGATTTAGAAAATGTCGACGTAGATTTTACTTCTGGGTTTACTGTTGATTATGCAAAAAAACACGGTTCAAGTCATATTATCCGTGGGTTAAGGGCTATAACTGATTTTGAATATGAGTTCCAATTAGCTGCTGCGAATAGTTTTCTTGATAACTCGGTTGAGATGGTATTCTTTATGGCTAGTAACAAAACTTCATTTATTTCTAGTTCGACAATAAATGAAATGTCTAATAATGGAGCGGATGTATCTAAATTAGTACCACCATGTGTAAATTTGGCTTTATTAAAGAAAAGAGAATCTAATAAATAGTCTTTGCTAAACTTATGGATTGAAGTAGTGGGCGTTAGGCCCATTTTCTTTTGGAAATGAAGTAGATTTAGGCCTAGAAAATTTTTTATTGACACGAATTGGAGCAATGTTAAATTCAAAATATAAGGGGCATAAAAGCAAGTGACTCCTATAACTTGATAAGGCCAAATCCATTCATAATGAAGAATATCGCCTCATCAAGATAAAAAAGGAGGCAAAAAATAAAAAAAATCATAATTGCATTAGTGCCGCTTTTGCTATTGTCGTGCGGCAATAAACCAACCTCGATTAGCGAATCCACTAATGGTGACATAGATTCAACTGAACCAAGTATTTCTACAGCCACGACCACAACCTCGATTTCGACATCATCAAAAACCGAACTCAGGTTGCCATCGACATATACATTGCAAAGAGTTGTAAACGGAACAAATTATCCGTCGTTCACGATTGAGTTTGTTAATAAAGTGGATTGCTTGGTAAAGTGGAGTCTAGATGGAACTGAATTTTCGTCTCACCAAACATATTCAATAAAATATGACCAGAACATATTGTACGATGCCATTTGGGACATGGTTTATTTTAAACCAAACCTAATGGAAGGGGACGTGGATGCACCTGATTTCTTTAGTTTATGCGAATGGAAATATTTTTCAGAAACATACAATGGTATGTGTTTTGTAACACCTGGACTTTTACCAGGCGTAGATGAAAATGGTAGCATTTGCGAAACATGTGATTCTCCAGGAAAAATGATTTATGATTTTGCTCTTGCAGAATGACTAAGAGACTGATAGGTGGCGGGATTATTATTTAACTGCTATCTCTGGTTGTTTTGAATAGAATTTGTTAAGAGGGCAAAAGCAGGAACCATATAGTTATTGCAAGAACAGCTTATGCTTTCCAATTAGTTGAATAGCTCCTTATATAATATATAGGTATAAAGAAAACCTGCCGTTAGATGAATTAGCGACAGGTTTTAAATTTTATTTTTCTTTTTATTTTACAGATTGTTTATAGACATCAGAGAATGGATTGGTGTTATCAGATTTGGTTGTATGATTCCACATTTCCATCAATAAGTCAGCTTTGGCAACTTTATCAGAACCGCTGACTCCGAACATAATTTCGCTTAAGCCAACTCTTGATTGTTGTAAGTTGAATGCTTCTTCGGAGAAATCAACTAATAAGATGGTTGGTACTGAGAAGGAAGAATGATCAGCATCGATGAAGTGTTCATAATCAGAATCGGAAACAGAAGCAGCTTTGTGATATGGAGCTTCTTCTAAGCGTCCTCCTCCATTGGTGAAGAAACCTTCATCATTCCATTTGTCTAGATAACGGACAAAGGCTTTCTTGTTATCATCAGTATCGAAGTCATCATCATTAGTGGATTCTTCATCAGAGAAGATGGTATACATCTTGAAGCTTCTAGAATCATCAGCAACATAGCTGCTGCCCCAATTTTCTTGGAGGGCTTCAAATCCTGGTTGGATTGTTTCGCAGTTGGTGCAATCTTTTCCAACATAGACTAGATAGAACTTTTCGCCATATTTTTCGATCATATCTTTGGCGTCTTTATCTAAGCTAGCCTTATAGTCGGCATAAGAAGTGTATTTATGATCGAAGTTAGACCATTCATTGATGAAACCAGTTATTTCATCAGCTTGAGTGGTATGTTCATCGGTTGAAGTTTGGCCTTCGAGAGTTAATTTGAATTGAGTATAGTAGGCAGAAACAGAACCGGCATCCATTGATTGAACCCATTCGGTAATCTTTGGAATTGAGAAGATGACGGCAAAAATAGCGCCAACAATAAGTAATGGTTGAACCCAAGCGGTCTCTTTTATCCAACGCCATAGTTTTACAAATAAACCGCCTATAGCCTTTAAAATATTCATGTAATGCCTCCAAAAAAGGACCTGTTTATATCTAAACAGCCCGTAAATAATAACATTAAGAGCCGTTGCTATCAATAATCTAATTCTACTCTTTTTTACTTATTTGCTAAATTTAACTGAATTGACTTCTTTTTAACATCTACTTTGGCTATACTTTTGACTGTTAAATTATGGTAAAGAAAAAAACTGTTAGGTCTAAAATCAATGATTACCTTTATGACCACAAGGTATTAAAAGAAGGATTAAATTGGACTTGGGCAATTATAGTGTCGACTCTTTCGGCATTATCTTTTGCAATTGGCTATAAATGCTTCCTTGTTCCTAATTATTTATCGGCAGCCCACGAACTAAAATTAGTATCCGGCGGTGCTAGCGGTATATCTCAAACTATTATTGCAGCTTTAAGGCTTATTCCAGGCTTCCCTGATGGTCAAAATTTCGAAGACTTTATGTACGGTATTTTATATTTTGCAGTAAACGTGCCTATCTTCCTTCTTGCTTTCTTCGGCATTGGGAAAAGGTTTGCCATCATTACTTTAATCAACGTTGCAGAAGTTTCGTTACTTACCAATTTATTAGGCAACACTCCTGAAGAAGGCTTGATTGATACGGTTGCTAAATTTGCCGATGCTAATGGAGGGCTTTTATCTAGAGCGATATTTGGAGGAATCTTTGTTGGGCTTTCAACTGCTTTAACTTTTAAAATTGATGCTAGTAGCGGTGGAATTGATACGGTTGCTTACTATATTTCAATTAAAAAATCGACTCTTGTTGGAAAATATTCAACTTTAATCAATTGTTGCACGATAACCGTATTCACTCTTCTTACCGTTACTAAAATGGGCTGGTCTAATAATGATGCCTTCAAGATGATTGGGTGCATATTGTTCTCTGTGCTTTATATGCTCGTTGTCATGTTTGTTGTCGATACGATTAATTTGCGTAACAAGAAAGTCAGGATTAGCGTTGTTACTTCTAACCCTGATTTGGCTAGTGTCTTATTGGCCAATATACCACATGGGGCTACTCTTATTCATGGCTCCGGAGCTTTCTCCAAGCGAGATAAAACCATCATCGAGATGGTCGTTTCTTCTTATGAAATCAAATCTACTGTCAAAATTATCCAAGAAGCAGATCCTACTGCCTTTGTTAGCGTCACCGAATTAAAACAAGTCTACGGACGTTTCTTTATCAAGCCTATTAAATAAAATAAGCGACCCGTGTATTTATTTATTCGTGTAATAACCGTATTTTTTAGCGTTAGTCAATAAGAATATTGTAGTCATTAAATTTGAACATATTTCCGCAAAGACTATTGACCACCAAATTCCATCTACACCCATTAATAATGGCAAGACAATAACGAATAATAATTGGAATCCGACTGTACGTGCTATAGAAATGACTGCAGATATCAATCCGTTGTTTAATGCCGTAAAGAAAGATGATCCAAACATTGTAAAGCCCATGATTAAATAGGAGAAAGAATAGATTCTCATGGCCTTTTCTGATAAGGCTTCTAATTCGGCTGAGCCGCTAGAAAACATTTTTGAGAATGGTACGGATGAGGCTTCTGCTAAGCCCCACATACATAAGGCAGCTATAGCAATTAAAATCAAGCTCTTTTTGAATAAGGAAGTCAATTCTTTCTTGTTTTTGGCCCCGTAGTTATAAGAAATTACAGGACTAATCCCTATTGAATAACCGATAAATATAGCAGCAAATACATAGGAGACATACATGATTATTCCATACGCGGATACCCCGTTTTCACCTACATATTTTAATAGCTGAATATTAAAGGCCATCGTAACTATTGAACTAGATATGCAAGAGACAAATTCACTTGACCCATTAATCATTATTTTTCCTAAATCGTTGAAATTCCATTCAGGTCTTCCTAAATAGATTCGGTTCTTTTTATTAAAGCTAAAATATAGCAATGGTCCAACTGAACCAATTACCATTCCTGCAATGGATGCAATAGCAGCACCTGCCACCCCAAGATGAAGCACTCCAATTAAAATATAGTCTAGCAGCATATTGCTTAGACCGGCCGCAAGAGTAAAGACAAATCCTAAGCCAGGCTTTTCAGCAACGGAGAAGAAAGATTGGAATGTATTTTGAAGAATAAAGAAAACTTCACCTGCAATCATTATCCGTCCATATAGAATTGCATTTTCTATTGTCTTGGCTGATGTATCCGGATTAACAGAAGCAGAAGCATGAACAATTGGTTCGACCAAAAAGAAGAAAATAATGGACAATATCGCCCCTAATATAATCGAGCAATAAATAACCATCGAGAATGCTTGCCTGGCTTTTTCATCTTCTTTTTTCCCGAATAAAGCCGCAACAAAAGCACTTCCACCAGTTCCAAACATAAAGCCAACTCCAGCGACAATCATAATGACTGGGAATATCAAATTAACCGCAGTAAAGGCTTCTTTTGATGCAAAATTTGCAACAAAGAAACCATCGACAATCGTGTAGATTGAAGAGAAAATCATCATGCAGACTGGTGCTAAGGCGTATTTTAAAATTTTACCAAAACTGAAGTGGTCAGATATACGTATTTTTTCCATATCGATCACCTCGAAATCAAATTCGTTTCCTTGATTATCTTTTTGAAAGCGTCTAGTTGCTTTCTTTCTAATTCAATCATTAGACGTAATTCTTCTTCGTTTAGGGCTAAGAAAGATTCATCACTAGCTTTGATAACAGGGACAATCCATTTAGCGCAGAATTCTTTTCCTTTATCCGTAAGCTTAAGTACTTTCTTATTCCCGTTATAGGTGGATGAATCTAGATAGATTAAACCTTCATTGCTTAATTTTGAAACGGCTGAATTTACTGACTTCCTGGAAAAGAAGAAAGAATCCGCCAAATCAGATTGAATCCAGTTCTTGTCCTTTTCCGTTTCGATAATATAGAGAATCATATAGGCAAGTTCGGACACGCCAGAACATAAAGCTATATGGTCAAATATTGAATCTCTTTCATTGACTATTTGGTTAATTGTTTCAATTAAATTCATAGGTGTCCTCCTTCGATTTGATATTATATCCGAAATCGGATTTACTAACAAGGAAGCCTGAACATATACTTTTTTTGTCGAATTTACTAATTTTAAAGAAAATCTCTTCTGAAGTTGTATATATTAATGATCATGGAAAAAAGCGAGCTAACTAATTGTATTGTTAATTTAAAGAAGGGGGACATGGATTATTTCCCAAGGTTCTTTGAATCTACTAAGCGTAATGTCTTCCTTTCTGCTTATGTAATTTTGCATTCGAAAGAAGAAGCAGAAGACATTGTAAATGAGACCTATATCAAATTCCTAGAAACTCTAGATGATATAAACCCAAATAAAAGCATCATGGCTTACCTAGCTACAATCTCTAGAAACTTGTCCCTTAATCTAATTAAAAAAAGAGAAAGAGAGGTTGAACTCGAAGATGAAGATACTAGGCTGAGCAGCAATGATGATTATGATCTAGGGTTAGGGGTATTTGATAAGGCTAGAAAGATATTGCCTAGCGATGAATTCGAGATAATTCTTCTAGCCATGGTTGATGATTTAAAGCAAAGGGAAATTGCTAAAATCATGAAAAAGCCATTAGGAACGATAAGCTTCAAATATGCGAAGGCCATAAAAACATTACGGAGGGAACTACAAGATGAAAGATTTTAAGGAAAAACTACAATCGACTTTAAAAGAAGAAGTAAGCACTTTGGATATCAAAACTACTTCCGAATCCATTCTTTCTTCTTATAAACAAGTAACCCCAAAAGAAGAAATAGCGACCCCATGGTATAAAAAGAAGGGATTTTTCTTCGGTGGTTCATTTGGTTTAGCCTCTTTAGTAACTGCTTCAGTTATAGTTGGAATTATATTAGGCTGCAAACCTCAAAGTGAAGTTAATCCATTAATTCCTGAAAATGATGCGGTCATGAATAAAGTCTGCTACGAATTATTTGGAGGGGTGAATTTCGTCAATCTAGAAAATAGCTCACCCATGTCATTAAAAAGAAGATTCAGCAAAAAAGAAATAACTTCATTTGATGAATTCTATGACATGTCCAATTATTTCTATTCTTATTATGATTTGATTAAGGGGATGGAGGAATATGGAAATTCTTCTTCCTTCTATGAACCAATCAAAAGCGATAAAGAAGAATATCCTTACTGCATCCTTATCTCTAATCAATATAAATGTTATTTTGCGTCTACTTTAAATAAAGATTATAAAGAAAAGACTAAAGGGTTGTTGCTTGATGGGGATAATTCTTATGAAATTGAAATAACTACTGAAAAAGAAGTGGAAGAAGATGAATCTGAAATAGAGACTTCTATCAAATTATTTAGTTCCCCAAATTCTTATATCCTTATAGAAAAGGAAGCTGAGATGGAAGAAGGGGAAAATGAACTTAGCTATTGCTTAAGTGAATATAAAGACAATAGATTATTAAATAAGATCGAATATGAATTAGAAAGTGAAAAGAAGAGCTTTGAAGTAAATATTCATAAAGGAATTGAAAAAGGCTATGAATATGAATTCGGGAATGTCTTGGATAATATCCTTAATATTAATTATAAAGGAGAAGAAGATTGGGATAATGTAAGTTTCGATACATCTAGCAATGTCTTCTCTTACATGGATAAAAACTTTTCTGCAAAAAAGATCTTATAAATTTTTTCAAGAAAATAGGTTTCTAGTTTGTATTAATTAGTGAAGGCAGGTAAAAACCTATGAAAAAATTAATTATCTCTCCATTACTACTCCTAATCGGAGTCTCATCCATGGGATGCGCGTTAGCAAATTCCTCTTCTAATGTTAACCATAAAGAAGAAAGCATCACCCAAACCCAATTCGTTCTAGCAAGCAAATTAGCTTCTTCAATCGGAACTGGTTCCTTTGCAAAAAGAGCTATACCACAAGTTGAAGAAACCCCAGTTCAAGATCCTTTAGCGGAAGTCATGCCAATGTTTGAACAAGCTGACTTCATCATTAATCAGGGCAAGAATAGCCTTACTAGCAAAAAGGAAACTTCTGATTTAGAAGAATATGAAAACAAAGAAGTCATCGGCTTCAAAGATGTAGACGGGACTGATAAGGAACTAACTCTTTATTATAACGTTACCTTTAATGAAGAGGTTGAAGAAGATGAATCCGAAAAAGAAGAAACTAGAAAAGGCATCATTAAATCTGATAGCTTCGAATATCCATTCATTTCTAAAGACGAAATAGAAGAAGAACAAGGGGAAAAGGAAACTAGCTACGAGATTACTATCCAAACTGGTGTTGATTCATTTATAACTTCTGAACAATCGTTTGAAGAAGAGGTTAAGAATGGAAAAACTGTTAAAGAGGAAAAATACTCCTATACAGTTGTGACAAATGGAAAAGTAAGCAAGGAATATTCCTATGAATTTGAAACCGGCAAAGATAACGTCACTGAAATTGAACTCGAATATAATGGAGTTGAATATGAAATGACTTCATTTATCAAAGAGAATCAAGAATACCTAAAACTAGAAATTGAAAATGACGCCACAGATGAAGAAACTTCATATCTCTATCTCAAAACCGTTGACGAGAACAATAACGTTACCTATACATTAGTAAAATAAAATAAGCTAAGTGCCCATTGGATTTATGATCTAGTGGGCATTTTCTTTTTTTTGTTATTTGTATCTATTTGGAGTTCTTTTCTATCCAAAAATATATATATTTCTTACATGAAAATGGTTTTAATTTTATTACTGTCGACTATACTCGAAAAAAAGTGTTATATTTTTTAGAATATACTCGACAAGATAGAATTGCTTATGAACAATGACATAATAAAAAGAGTTATATTTGACCAACATCAAGTAATAAAAGATGCAGTGATTGTAGATAGGGATGTTTTCCTTGAAAAAAATGTCAATTATGTTTTGGTTGGTCTTAGAAGAGCGGGAAAAACAACTTTGTTATATAAAAGGGTTCAAGATCTTATTAAAGAAGGTGTTGAATGGAATCAAATAATAT
>JALEUF010000089.1 GCA_022781015.1 Caryophanales bacterium | reverse complement strand
TGGTGGAATGAATGGCGGAGAAACAACCACCAAACAAATCAAGACAACCAAAAGAGCAATCTCTGCTTCTATTGATGCAGTCACCAATAGCGGATTAGCTACTGGTATTGAGCAAAAGCGTTATGACTGGGCTCTAGACATGCTAGAAGAATTCAAAAATAGTGATAATAAGATTTGGATGACATTAAATCTAGAACCTGCTGGAATTAATGGGAAAATCAAAATCGTCTTAGATAGAACTGTTATCGATGGAGTTAAGCCATCATTAGCCAAGATATCTTTTGAAAATATTGAATTCGCATCTTTTGCTTTAAATGGAGCCTTAGAAGTTGATAGGTCAATGTATAATGTTCCAGCTCTTGAAGATGCTTCTAAATATCAAGAGCTAACCCATTTAGTAGGCTTAAGTGAACAACTATCATCTATAGTTTCTTCTAAAAAAGCATTAATTAATTTAAGTGGATCTATTAAAGATGAAAGCAAGAAAGATGTAGTCGGGAATAACTACACGGGTTTCGTATTTGATGGAAAAGTTGCTGTTGATGCTAACGATATGAAGGTTGGAATGGACATCAAGGGAGTTGAACATAATTCCTCTTATCTAAATGACCATTCAATAAAGATGGATTTAAATCCAAATGATGCCGCTAATGGTATTGATTCAGTTAACATCAAGTATTCATCCGCTAATGAATCTACTTCCGAACTTGAAAAACGTACCAATCCAAAATCAACTGGATTAGTCGCCACCTTATCCACTACTTCGATGATGAATTCTTTAAAAGACATCATCGATACATTCAATATCGACCAAACCGATGATGAAAATAAATCAATCGGAATAAAAGACGATAGATTCAATAGGTTATTCTCTTGTTTCTCTAACGAATCTTCTTCTTCCTTATTAAGTTCTATAACCAATGGTAACTATTTTGATTTATTAGATACCAAGGTCTTAGAAAAAGTTGATTTTGCTTCCGGGAATGGAACTGCCAATGAATTTGTAGTCAATGGTGATTCGCTTGGATTAAGCGGCAAGGCTACTATCAAAGTCCAATACGATTCCACTCCAACTGGTGAAAATAATCCTGGATTCAAATCCATGACCATCACAAGTGGAGAAGTAACTAAGTTTGAAGTTACTATCGGACTAGAAAAGACTTCTTTAAACGAAGCTGATAAAGCTTCTTATCTAGATTGTGTCGAAATATTAAATTCCGATAAGGTCATCAATTTAAATAACATAATCGATATGCTCTCATATGGAGTTGCCACTACCATGATTGGGGCAAAAGATAATTACAATACTTCTACTTATTCATTCGGCGCTGATGTTTCTATTGTCTTAGGCAAATATGAATTCACAGCTTTAAGAGTAAACCTAGTTGCTAAGGTTAGAGGCGCTCAAACAATGCTATATGCCACATTAGATAACCTCCCAGTTATCAAAGGCATAAACGCTCCAGAAGGAATGCCATATTTCCGTGATGCCGAATATAGCGGTGCCAGGGATGTTGCCCTTTATTACTATGCCGATGGCTATAATCCAAAAGGATTTGTAACCATGACAAGAAATTCTTCTTATGGCGCTATTAGAAATGTAACCGATTCAGTTACCATCTCTGGAGATAACTTCTTCTCCAACATGGGTGAATGGATACTTAAATACCTAATCGGCGTTAATGAAACTTTCTTCGAACAAAAAGAAGGAAACAATACCACAGCCACTACCGAAACTACTTCCAATCCTATAACTTCAAAAGCCATCCACATTGAAGATGTAATTGGAGGATATGAAGTAAATAACAACACCCATTCATTAAATCTTGATCTAAATGCCTTAACTCATCTTCCATTCTTTGGCGAGACTAAATTAGATGTTACCTGTGCTGATTTAGATGGCAATAATGGGAAAGCTATTTCTAGATTAGCCTTAAGTGCTGGCATTAGCCTTGGAGGAGAATTAAAAGTCTGTTCCATCAAACTCGATGCCAAATTAAATAACATCTCTGATACAGGTGTCTATTCAAATGCCTGGGAAATTGAAGGCAATAAATTCAAATCCATCTATAGCCCAACTTATGAAGCCAGCAACGGAAAGGAAAATCCATTTGTCTTAAGAAAAGACAATTATTACAAGCAATATAATGAAAACGATGGGGTTTTGACTCCTGGTAACTACTACGTTAAAGCCTCTGTCTAATTGAATTCAAAAGCAATATGAAGAAATTTAGTCTTACAAAATTAATAAAGACTAGGGGAGCAATGCCTTTATTGACATTGCTTCCTTTATTATTTTCTTCATGCGCTTATCAAGTTGAAGCTACTAAAAATAACGCCTCTACCCCATCTGAAAAAACAACATCTACCACTACTTCTAGCGAAGTTAGTTTTGACAAAGAAAAGATCAAGAAAACGTTTGAAGAATCTTTATTAGATGGGGTTAGTTTTATAGTTAATAATGGCTATCTAAACCTAGGTGGAGATAATAATAAAGTCTATTTCAATAACGCTGAAATCAAACTGAAAATTGAAGCATTATCACTCAATGGGTTATCTATTTCCTTAAATTTGCCTATCGAATATAGAGGAAAATCTAGACAGGCTAGCATAACAAAGACTTCTTCTTATCTTTATCTAGATTTAGAAAATAAAGACAACCCAGCAAGTACTGATTTTAAATATAGGGTCAATCTTGATGAATATACCGTTAAAGAAGATGGCAAGGATAAAGTCGATTCCTCTACAGGAGGGACATATATCTATAAATATGGCAAATTGTCTTTTGTTTTAGATGAAGTCTTATCCATATTAGGCATTGATAATTCAATTAGTCTAGATCAAGGCAACACCAAATTCGATATAGGTGCAATTATTTCCTCTCTTGATGAACTCGAATATATTGATACATCTGTTTCTCCTACTTATTACAAATGGAATTTGCCTTTAGGAGATAAGATTGTTCCTATAGGATTAAGGGGTGATAACGACAATATTTTCTCTGGATTAGATTTGCCTTGTCTAGGAGAAGACGAATACAAAATAAACGATAAAGCCTCCGTTAAATTGAATTGCTCATTACAAAACGAAGGCATATCAATCGTTGCCCCATCAAATGAAGCCGAATACCAAGAATTAGAAGATTCATTAGAGCTAATAAAAGATATCGCCTATATTGCTAACAAAAAGAAATTCACCATAAAAAGTGATGAATCAAAGCTCAAGTTAACTCATTACGAAGAAGAAATTCCTGGTACCAGCACTTCTTTCTCTCGCCCTGAAATTAATGAAACTGCCTATATCTCCTTTAGGGGTGATATCGATTTCTCAAACAATATATTAAATGACATGTTTGCCAAGGCTATTTTTGAATGCAATGGCAAAGGCCAAGAAATAGCAATTGAGAAAAATAATGATGACCTCTATATCAATTTCAATAATATCTTGCAAGCTAAAACAAATAAACCAGTCCTAGATAGATTGATAAAAAACATCAAAGATGCCTTCTCAAGCAAAAGCGAAAAACCTGGTGAAAATTTAGATACATCTAGTAGCGGTATCCTTACTTCCTTAAGGGCCATAAAAGATGCAATAGATGCAGTTATTAACTCACCTATCATGATTGGGATAAAAGAAAATAGATATGATGATTTCTTAACCTTTATAACTTCTTTGAAGTCTAGTCCAAACCAAATAGATATGGAATTAAACCTATCAATGATTTCTGGTACTGAAAATGCTGGAACCATATCTTTATCTTTATCCAGGATGCCTGCTTCTTTAGCCTTATTAAAAATCGGATTTAATAAAGCTAAATTCGCATCCTTTACATTAGAAGGGAATATATATCTTGATGGATTTGAATTATCTAGCCTAGAAAATAAAGATAAATTCGTTGAATTATATCATCTTGAACCTATCGCAGATTCTTTCCTTAATTTCTCTAATACCAATAGAAGTAAGATGAAATTAAAAGGCTATGTATTAGATAAAGGAACGACTTCAGTATATACAGAATCCTACGCTTCAACTCATCTAGAAGAAACATACGGGTTAACTGAACAGGGCTTTACCTTTGATGCTGATTTTGCTTTTGATTTAAAGCAAGCAATGGGTTCAGGAGTTTTAAACATAGTTGATAGAAAAGAAAAATTTATCAATGACCATCAACTAAAAATCGACGTCGAAGGAAAAGAAAAAGAAGGTGAAAGCGATTTATCTTCTGCTTTGGAAGCAAACGTAAATTCAATGCTAGTTGAATATAATTCCAAAAATAAAATCGATCCAAAAAGCAACGATGGAAAAGCTACCAATAGAAAAGATCCATCCAACACCACCCCTATAAAAGCAGCATTCTCCATCCATTCCCTTAATGGAATAATGTCTACGTTATCTTCTTTACTAGGTTCTACAGACCCTAGATTTGAGCGTTTGACTAATCTATTTAACATCGTTTCTAATGTTGGAATTATCAAGTTATTAAGTGATGGTAAATATCTTGAATTATTAGCTACTTCTGTCTTAAAAGACAAGGGTGGTGCATCAATTAACGAGAATGAAGCCACCTTTGTTATTAAAAAAGACATCCTTTTAAATACAGAAGATTTAGTAATAAAACTCTTCTTTGATAATAAGCAGGAAACTTTTGATGAAGAAGGAAATAGCAAGATTAATTACGGAACGATAAACGCCATACAAATCGATTCAACATTTAATTTCTCTAATGGTGATCCAAGCAAAAACAAAAAGTTACATTTAGAGATATCTTCCATTTCAAGCAATGTCAGTGATACTGAGTTACAAAGGAATTTTGCAAGTGAAGGAAAATCAAAATTCACCGATTATTCTTCAATTAAAACCCTTCTAGAATTCATGCTTGATTCGATTACTTTAGGAAGTAATGAAGCTACTAATTACACTTCTACTTATCATCTAAAAGGTACTGCTAGTGTTAAGTTCGGCATAATCGATGCCTTACCAATCAATTTTGATTTCTACATATCCTTAAGAGGTGCCGAAGTCAAAGTTATTGGCGGGCTGGAAATGAGAATGATAGCAAAACTAAATACCAAAGCTAGCGGAGGTGATAGATTTACTTATTTCTATTACCATACAAATGGAGAAAATAGCAAAGGCACAGTCTATTATCAAAGATGGGATGATAACAATTGGCCTTGGGAAAATATTCTATATGAAGGAAAAATTAGCGGTGAGGTTTTTGCTGACAATATGATGGGTTATCTCCTAGGAAATATGCTTGGAATGGATGATAAAATTATGAATAGCGTCACTTCCACTAGCGCTGCTGCTAATGCTGCCATACATGCAGAAGATGTATTAAAGAAATATTCATCTAATATCAATGCTTCTAATCCAGATTCATTAAAAAATCCAACATTCTCCATCGAAATGGATTTAGGGAAATTAGCAAATACCAGCATGGTTGGAAATCTTGAAGCCGATATTAATGGCAAAACATTAAACGACAATAAGAAAACTTTATATTCCGCTTCTGGAAAAATTCCTCTAGTAGGTGGTTTATTAAAGGCAACATTCTCATTGACATTGGATAATGTTTCTAGCGGAAATTATGAAGCCGTTTGGGACAATAATCGTTCAATGAATGTTGTCACTAACTGGAAAGGCACTTCTATTAAAAAAGAAAATAGGCCTGTAGTCGATTACTTTAATTATTTTGAAGAAAAGGCAAATAACGCCACTAGCGATGCCGTCGTTAAGAACTACTAAAGATAAAATTTAATTCAATAAATTGATTTATAAATTTTCCTATTTTACAATTTTGGCATGGATAATCTTGCAACCATTGTTGGAAAAAACCTTGCTAACCTTAGAAAAACTAAAGGATTAACTCAATCCGAATTAGCCTCTTTAATTCATTATAGCGATAAATCTATATCAAAATGGGAATTGGGTTATGCCCTTCCTAGCGTTGATATTTTGATGGATTTTTGCTCCTTCTATGGAGTGACCCTAGATTATTTAGTAAGTGAAAAAACCGAAGAGGAAGCCAAGGAAGCTTTAACTCCAAAAGAACAAAAAGGCGATCCAAATAGGCCTATAATCATGGGAATGACTGTCATGGTTGCCATCATCATTGCCATGTGTATCTTCTTTTCAAGTTACTTTATTCCAATGGGAGGAAAAAAACCTGATCTAGATTGGTCAGTGTTCATGTGGACAGTTCCTTGCACATTATTTGTTTTAACTCTAGAAACTCACTTCTTCTATCACTCTGGATTATGGACAACTATTTTGGCATCCAGTTCAATGTGGACCCTCATTTTATCTTTTGCATTCTTCTTCCAATTCGTTAAGCAGCCACCTGAATCGATTTGGTATATTTTGTTTGTAGGGATACCTCTCCAAATAATATTCATACTTGCCAAAAACATAAAGAAGAGAAGCTAGGTGCTTCTTTTTTGATAATCAACAATTATTTGTTATACTTCCATTATGAAACTTGGATTATCTTTATGCGGCGGAGGGGCCTATGGGGCCTATGAGCAAGGAATACACCGCTACTTGCACGAAAACAAATATAAATTTGATGCAATAACAGGCACATCAATTGGGGCTTTAAATGCTGCAATGATTGCAACATCTAGTTTTGAAGTTGCGGAAAACCTTTGGAGAAATATCACTGTCGAAGATGTCATTAAAGGTGGCTTAGATATCGATGAAACTTTACTGGAGAATTTTTCTATAAAAAGAGATAGCAAATTCCAAAAACTAGTAAGGGCATATATTAAAAACGGAGGAGCAGATATTACTCCTTTGATCAAATTAGTAAAAAAGACAATAGGTCCAATGGATTTCAAACACCTTGATACTAAAGTCGGTGTTGTTGTTACTAAATATCCTGGCTTTGCCGAGGAAGATATATTGTTAAATGATTTGCCGAAAGGAAAGGTTCCTGATTATTTAATCGCATCGGCGAGTTGCTTCCCTGCTTTCCCAATCTATAACATTGGAAAGAATAGATATGCAGACGGTGGATGGAAAAATAATTTACCAGTAGATTATTGCTTCTCTTTAGGCGCAGATAAAGTTATTGCAGTCTTATTAGAATCATTCCCAACTGCCCAAAAGCAAGAATACCTATCATTGCCAAATGTAACTTTGATTAGACCTTCTTCAGTCTATGGAAAAATGCTTTCTTTTAAGCATGATGAAATAGTCAAAAACATGGAAACAGGTTATCTGGACGCAACCAAAATATTAGGCGATTACAAGGGTTATAAATATACATTTACAAGTAATAAATCCCTTAATGTATTAGCAGATAAACATATGTCACTTTTGACTAGATTCGGTGCAAAAGTCGCTTTAAAAAACATAAATTATCTATTCGAAGATGTTACTTGGGATATGCCAATAACTGCATTAAATGTTTTCTTGCTTAATCTAGAAAGGGTAATGGATTTATTCGAAATGGATAAATTTAAAGTATATGGAATTGAACAGGCTAGCAAATATTTGTTTGGCATGATTTCTACTTATGATAACAACGAAGAAGATGAATATAACAAAGAAAAACTTAATCTAGCTTCCTTGTTCTGGAAACAAAAAGAAGCATCCCTTAAATCAGAACGCTCCGTTTTAGATAAAGTCTTTATTGATACTTTTATTAATTAAAGAATTCTAGAGAATATAGATAGACGGCATATCCTGGATTGACTCTAAATGAGAATATTCCATCAATTGGGAATGTATATGTTATTTTTCCATCAGCCTTAGTTGGCTCAGTTTCAACCGTCACACCCCCTACTTCAAAAATAGGAGTTCCTGTATATTCATATGCATCAAGTTGAGCAATTCTAGCAGTTCCTTTTAAAGGTTCTAAAGAGGATATAGCCCCATATGGACGAGTTGCAGTTTCCTTCCCACTGCATTGGATTGTGTTCGCATGGTCTCCACCACCTCTTTGAATGCCAGTTCCAAAGAATTTGTATTCTTTATTCAAGGCATCAAAAACCGAGAAATTATAATCAATTAAGTATTGTTGAGATGAAGTCGCTTCGATTGAAGTCGGAAGTATTTCAATAAAATAACTATCCGATTCACTTGTAGATGATGAAATAGAAGGATCTTCACTAGAATCTATAGGAGTTTCAGTCGTTGTAACTTTGCTAGAAACCTCAGAAGATGCATCAATGGGTTCGCTATCTTGGCTAGAATAACTAGACTGAGCCTCATTACAAGAAGTTAGCAGAAGGCAAGTAGATGCTAAAATTAATAATTGTTTTTTCATAAAGGCAATTATATACACTATTTATTACTTTTGTTGTCTTTTCTTAGAAAAGGATGATAATTTACATGTTTAGAAAGGCAAATTAACAAATGGCAAAACAAAATTGGGATTTAACTTATTTCTTCAAGAGCCAAGAAGAATTTGATGCAGCTCTTGAAAATTTCAAAAAATACAAAGATGAATTAGCTTCTTATAAAGGAAAGCTATCTAACGAAGAAGACTTAAAAGCTTTTTTAAGACTAGAAAAGAAATCTAATTTGGATTTCGTTAGACTTTATTTCTATGCCGAGATGGCTTCTGACCTAGATAAAACTAATGTCAAAAACGCATCAAATCTAGCGAAGGTTCAACTAGCTATGAATGATTTAGCCGCTGCAACTAGCTTTGAATCGCCCGAATTATTATCTTTAGGAAGAGAAAAACTTGAAAAATTCGTTAAAGAAAACAAAGAATTTGAAGAATATTCATTTAGTTTTAGAAAATTATTTGACCAAAGCGAATATGTTTTAAGCAAAGAAAAAGAAGAATTATTATCTTCTTTCAATGCGATTAGAGGAATTGGCGGAACTTTATATAGCCAATTAACTGTAGCTGATAGAAAAAATAGCACTGCAAAACTTAAAAACGGAGAAGAAGTCGAAGTTACCATGTCTAATTGGTCTTCTTTGATTGAAAAGTCAGCCTGTGAAGAAGATAGACAAGCTATATTCGAGGCTTTATATAAGTTCTACTTTGAACACAAGAATACTTATGGAGAGATCTATAACTTAGTCCTCCAAGACCAATTAGCAGACGTCAAATCTAGAGGTTATAAATCAATATTAGCCTCACATCTTACTAATTCTAGAATCCCAGAAGATGTATTCATGAATTTAGTAAACGTCGTTTCTTCTAACACTGCCCCACTTAAGAAATATTATGAATTAAGAAGGAAAGCCCTAGGATTAACCAAGCATCGTTCCTATGATAGATTCCTTCAATTAGCTACTAGCGATAAGAAATATACCTATGAAGAAGGAAAGGAACTCTTCTTCAAATCAATCGAGCACTTCCCAGCTGATTTCCAAGAAAAAGCTCACGAAGTATTAAAAGATGGCTTTGTTGATGTAAATCCAAAACTTGGAAAAAGAAGCGGAGCCTATTCTAATGGAGGATATGACTTCCATCCATTCATTCTCCTTAACTGGAATGGTGATTTGGGTGATTGTTTTACCTTGGCCCACGAATCTGGTCACTCCATCCATACTCTTTATAGCGAAGAGGCTCAGCCAACATTAAAGCAAGACTACACTATTTTCGTTGCCGAAATTGCTTCTACCTTCAACGAACATAACTTACTAGATTATCTTCTAAAAGATCCTTCCTTAAGTAAAGAAGACAAGATTTATCTATTACAAAAATCTATTGATGAAATCGCTTCTACCTTCTATAGGCAAACCCTATTCGGACAATTTGAATACGAGATTGCTTCTTTAGCAGAAAAAGGCGAACCAATCAATTACGAAGTCTTATGTGCCAAGATGGAAGAGTTATATTCGCTCTACTATGGAATCGATATTAAGGAAGAAAAATATAAGAATCTTGTTTGGGCCTATATCCCACACCTTTTCTACACTCCTTTCTATGTCTACCAATACGCAACTAGTTTCACCTCTTCAATGTTAATTTATCAAAGAGTTAAAAATAACGAACCAAATGCTTTCGATAATTACATTAACTTATTAAAGTCTGGTGGAAGCGAATATCCAGTCGAACAAGTTAAAGAAGCTAATGTAGATTTAACTAAGAAAGAGCCATATCTAGCCGTTGTCGATAGAATGAATGAATTAGTCGATAAACTAGAAGAACTCTTGAAATAAGTCATTTATGACCTGT
>JALEUF010000078.1 GCA_022781015.1 Caryophanales bacterium | reverse complement strand
TGAAAATGGGAAAATACATCCTAAGAAAGTTGGATCTACTTCTGTTAGGGTTTCGGTTGAAGGTGGCAATTCAATTACTGTTAACATAGATATAATCGATGGCTATATCAATTTGAATGAGCATGCCTATATCAAAACAATTGGCGAAGAAATAATACTTAATAACGAAGTGCTGGAATCTTCTTCAATAAAAAATATAACTTATACATCTAGCGATGATTCAATTGTTTCAGTTAGTGGAAACAAATTGACCTTGTTAAAGAAGGGGTTTGTCTTAATTAGCGCAAAAGCTCCTGGATGCGAAGACAAACAAATATCGGTCAGGGTTCTCCAAAACGATAAAACAAAGCTTAATGATGAAGTCGTTATTGATTCTGATTATCCAGGTGGCCAAAGAATGGTATTCAACAAGAATTCTACCGAGGCCAGCAAATATGACACGATTGAACTTGATATAACTATAAAAGAATCGTTCTCCTACTTATATTTATTGGATAAATACAACGATGATCCAAATTATGCCCAATATGAAAACGGAGTAAAGATTGGGGATGGTATAAGCGGAAATATGTACCAAGGCTTAACTTCTTGGTGGGTTCCTAATTTCACTGCTGGATTCGATGCTTCTAGATTATCTATTTCAAAAGAAGGGAAGGTCTTGGGCCTATTAGGAAAAAATCCTTCTTCTTTCAATAGGGTTGGCGAAGGTTTTGCTTTTGAAAAAGGCAAAGAATACAAAATCACAATCGATTTATCAAATAATCATTCTCTTATCATCCTTCTGGCAAATTTCATGAAAAATCCTACGGATGGGAATGATCATGATGAAGTTTGTGGTGGCAATATTGGCAACTACATGCTTAAGGTAACTGACTATGTTTTAATTAATGATGTATATGGAATTAATAAAAGGAGTTAATCATGAAAAAAACAATCATTTCTTCTCTTGCGTCTTTATTGCTTATTGGTAGTTGCGTTGGCTGTGTTGATAAAACGCCAAAAACATTCAAAGCCTATTTTTATGACGAAACAGGAACTAAACTCATTCAAGAAACTACCTTTACTGAAGGAGAAAAACCTACTTTCCCTGCTAATCCAACAAAGGAAGAAGACAATACTTATACCTATACCTTTGATAAATGGGTGGATGCGATCGGAAGTGATAAGGAAGTAAGCAAAACCGTCACGGGAAACGAAACCTATTCAGCCGTTTGGGAAATTAATAAATATACAGTTACTTGGAAAAACGGGACTGAAACTATTGAAGTTGATGAAGGGGTTGAATACGGAGCTTCTCCATCATTTGACGGAGAAACCCCAACAAAAGAAAAATCAAATGGATATACATATGTCTTCAAAGGATGGGGATTAAGCGAAGATGGTGAAGTTATCGATCTAGATAAAGAAAAGATAACTGACAATAAAACTTATTACGCTTTATTCGATTCTAGCAAAGAAGCTTTCAATGTTACTTTTGTTAATGAAGGAAACGTAATTTCTACTAAATCTTATTTCCTAGGGGATGAAGTTATAGTTCCGGCAACTCCAGCAAAGGAAGCAGACGAAAACTATATCTATAAATTTGCTGGCTGGGATAAAGAGGTTACTACAGTTAGCGAAAGCGTTACTTACACTGCAACCTATACGCCATATAGATATAAAGATGGATTTGTAACTAAAGACGAAGGCTTAACCTTGACTAATGAAACTTTCGCCGGGAGCAATGTTATTAAAGCTAGCGGAATGGGAGAAATCCATTTCAAAGACGCCTTCTTAGAGACTGATACTTTCTTTGAAAACTATACATATTTGTCATTTGAATTCCTTTATGGAGCAACTTCAACTGACAACATGATTTATACAACTGGGGCATCTAGCTGGTTTAGAACTGACTATGTTGAAGATAATGGCATAAAGAATGTTTCTGACTTGATCAGGGTTTATGAAAATGGTAACCAAGTGTTTAAAATGTATTATAACAATTGGTATACATTCTCGATGCTAGTTAGGAAAAGTGATGCAGGCCAAGAATTCAAACTTGAAAACGTATTCCTAAATCTATATGGTTCTGCACATACTGTTTACCTAAGGAATCTAAGATTTGGAAACGAATGGTTAATAGATACATTCGAGGCCGATCCTCTTGGCTTTATTAGCGAGACTAGTGGCGTAACTATGGAAGCTACTAAAAAAGACGACGTCGATGTTATAAAGGCAACTTCCAAGACTGCTTTTGCTGAAGGAGAAAATGGCAACGTTTGCTTTAAAAATGTCTATGATAGCGAAGGGGAAAAAGAATTCTTCTATAGAAATTATAATTCGATAAGATTCCAATTATTTGTTGAATCTGATGATGGCAGTGGCAAATTCTTCCATACCACTTGGGCTCAATGGAGCTGGATTAATTTCGCTGGATTCTGCTGGAGCTCCGATACTACAAAAGAACCATATTTCTCTAGTTACAATGCTGAAGGAACTAAGGTTAATTCTATTACAGTTGGTTCCTGGTATACGATTGAAATGAAGGCTAATCATTCCGGAAACCGTGCGGATAATGTTGCAAAACTAGATATCTCCAATTCTACTTGCTACTTCAAGAACCTAGAATTCTTCAACGCTTAATAATATATGTTACAACTAAACCCAATATTTAATGACCACATGGTTTTCGCTTTCGCTAAGCCAATTAGGGTTAGTGGAAGAAGCAATGAAGAGGTCAGCGTTGTTTTTAAAGACCAAAAAATAACTGTAAAGCCTATTAACGATGAATGGGAAGTGACTTTTCCTCCTGAAGAAATAGGTGGACCATATGAGTTAGTCGTGTCTAATAAAACTGAACAAATCGTAATAAAAGATATTTATGTCGGCTTACTTCTTTTGATGGCAGGGCAATCTAATCAACAATTTAAGTTCAAAGAGGGATTAGACAAATACGAAGAATATCTTTCTAATTCAAACATTAGGTTATTCTCAACTAATAGACCAATGTTTTTTGATGGCGATCTAGAGCCTTTTAGGGCTAGCGATGGCTGGAAAGTCCTTGAAAAGGAAGAAATACCATCTTGGCCTTCATTATGTTATCAAGTAAGCAGGTTTATTAATGAGAAAGATAAAAATATCCATATTGGTTTGGTAACTTGTTATGAAGGAGCTTCTGTTATCGAGGCATGGATTCCAGAAAATAAGATTATTGGAACTAGTTTGGATATTCCCCTTTCTTTTAAACATCCTGATCATAGCGATACTTTCTATAAGATTTGGAATAGGAACGGATTGCTTTATGATGTTGTTTTCTCTCAATGCAAGCCCTTGACCTATAACATTATTTGCTATTATCAAGGAGAAAGTGACACTTCTTTAGAAGAAGGCAAAATTTATGATAAGGAATTAGAAATCCTCGCTAAAATATATAGAAGCGATACTAAGGACGAATCTACTCCATTCCTAATTGTAGAAATCGCTAACCTTGATGTCAGGAATGATAATGGGTGGAGGAGCATCCAAAAAGCGCAGGAAAGGGCAATTGATATTATTCCAAATAGTTATTTGATTGATTCAAGGGGAGTTAGTGAGACTAGTTGCATCCATCCTTCTAGAAAAAAGGAGCTAGCCAGAATGATAGCCAACCAAATAATCGATATTTATAATCTATAGAACATGAAATTAATAACAATAGGTGACTCAATTACACATGGTCAATATACTGGGCCAAACGATTCTTTTCCTAATTCGCTAGCAAAGCCATATGGAGAATATTTAAAAGAATATCTCGGATGCGAATATATTAATTATGGCCATAATGGAGTTGCTTTTAGCCATACATCAATGGTTAATTCTTCTATAGCTTTCGAAAATGTTGTTTCTACCTATGAAAAAGGGGACATCATCATTATTGCAGGTGGTACGAATGATTTTGGAACGAATGTAAAACTTGATGATTTTTCTATGGCTGTCAATAAAGTGTTTTCCTTTATAAAGAATAATAATCCTAATTCAAAAATAATAGTAATGACCCCGCTACATCGTAACGGAGAGTCTTTAAATGGAATAGGATTGTCTCTTTCTCAATATAGCGAAATCCTAATTCAAAAAGCAAAGGAATATGGCTTTATAGTCATTAATGGTTTTGATTTCTTCTTTGATCCAAATAAAGAAGAAGATAGAAATAAATATGCTTTAGATGGTCTTCATTTAAATAATGAGGGTCATAAACTTTTAGCAGATTTCATTATTTCAACGGGAGTATTGCAATGAAAACCGAGAAATATATTTTTAATGGATATGAAGCTACAATCATAATCCCTGATAAACCTAATGGAGAATGGCTATGGAAGACTGAATTTCTATATGCTTTCGATGCACTTGAAAGAAAATTGTGCGAAGATGGGTTTACTAGAGTCTATTATCAAATATCAAACAAATATGGTAGCCCTGATTCGGTTGAATTGATGCATGATTTTTATTTGGACTTGATGAATAGATATAAGTTAAACAAGAAAGCCATCTTGATAGGATTCTCTAGGGGTGGCTTATATGCGTTTAACTTTGCTTTGAAATATCCTAGTTGTGTTAAAAAAATGTATTTAGATTCTCCTGTTCTTGATTTAAGGACCTGGCCTAAAAAGGAGGATAGCCCAGAACTATATAAGCAAGTCTTGGACGAATATCATTTCTCTAGTGATGAAGAAATGCAAAATTATCAATCCTATCCAGTTTATAGATTAAAAGAATACTTTGCCCTGAATATTCCTACTTTACTGGTATGTGGTGGTAACGATTCCTTAGTCAGTCACGAATTAAATTCAAAGAAAATGATTGATTATGCATTGGCTAGTAACATCAATAATTTCTATTATTACGTTAAAGTTGGGGATGCTAAAGATGGTGGCGAACACCATCCACATTCTTTCGGAAATATCGATGTTGATTTGATGTATGGATGCAAGGCACCTAGATATTTCAATGTTTATTCAAATCAAGTCAAAGGATCGTCTAGGGAAAACTTAAAAACAATAGAAAGCAATGTTTCTTTGATAAGCTGGTTTTTCTATTTGAATGCAGGTGATTTTGTTTTCCAAATAAATAATCACGAATTATCTAAATCAATAAAGATAACTAACGGAACATATCACATTTATCCTGAAGACGTAGAACTTTTACATAATGTTTTTCTTTCAAATACAGATACGATAGAAAGAACTAATCACGGAGAAAAGCATGTTCTTTTATATGTCTGCAATAAAAACAAATTAACAATCGATTGCAATGGTTCTTCTTTTATACTCCATGGACCTTTAACCCCATTTATTTTTAAAGAATGTGAAAATATAACTCTTTGCAATGCGACTTTTGATTATCTAAATCCGACGATGTCAGAAATTTATGTTAAAGAAAAAGTTAAGGATGGATATATAATTCAAATTAATCCATCTTGTTTGTTTAATGTAGATAAAAACAAATTAATCTTCCATAGCGAGATTAATAGAAGTGGCGATTATTATTGGTCATATGACTATAGAGATGACGATAACATTTGCTTATTTCATGATGATGAAAGCCATCAAACAAAAACTAGGGTTCACGATAAAGACAAAACCCATCCATGCGCTCCGTCTTTTGCAAGCATAGTCAGCTTAGGAAATAATGAGTTGAGCGTTACTTTATCTAATGAAGGTGATTATTTTAAGGTGGGTTCTACTTTAGAAATTAGACCTACAATTAGAAATGAAATAGGTGGTGCATTTGTAGATTGCAAGAATGTGTTGATGAAGAATGTTACCTTTAATTCCATACATGGGTTCGGTATTTTATCTCAATGCTCTGAAAATATTAGATTTATTGGTAACAAGATTTTGCCTTCTAGAGGAAGGAAAATATCTTGTAATGCTGACTTCTTACATTTCTCCTGTTGCAGGGGACATATCACGATAAAAGGCAATCAACTTAAAGAAGGCCATGACGATTATATAAATATCCATGGCATTCATACGTGTGTTTCTAAAATAATTGATGATCATACTTTGATTGTCGAATTCAAGCATAATTGCTCTTATGGATTTAATTTCTATAAACCAAAAGACAAAATTGCCTTAATTGACAAGAACAACCTTACTGAGATTGCCTCTAATGTTGTTATGGAATCTTCTTTACTTGATGATTATCACATACAAATAAAACTCAAGGATAAAGTATCGTCGCTATATTTAGGCAATTATATTGATAATGTTTCTACTTCTCCTGATGTAGAAATATCTAATAATGAATTTCTTTCATCGATGGGCAGAGGGATATTAGTTACTACTAGGGGCAAATGTTTGATTAATAATAACCAATTTTCCTTTTTAGGCGGAGCCGTGTTATGTGTCGCTGATGACTGCAATTTTTGGTATGAATCTAGTTTAACTAAAGACATTACTTTCAAAGACAATTTTGTTTTGAACTGTGCTTATAACCCTTTCGGCGACGAAAAAGATTATGAAATTATAATCAAACCTGAGGTTATGGATAAGAATTCCAGGGAATATGTTCATGGCAAAATAAATATAATCGGGAATACTTTTATTGATGATAACCAGGATATAAAATTCAAAGTTGAGTATACAAACAACTTTTTGATGAAAAATAACTCTAGTAATAGAAAAATCATTGTTGAGCAACTTTGCTCGAATGTTTATAACGATAAATCTAATATCTAGTTTTTAAATTTAAGGCACCCGTGTATTGATTATCTTTTGATTTTTGGCAAAGGCAATACATCTAAAGGTTTTCTATTTTTGTATTTGCCACGGGTAAAATCAGGACATTCAATTGGAATTGATCCTTTTGCAATTGATTCTTCTGATAAGGCGGTAATGCTCATCCAAGAAACTGCATCATAGACATCAATCGGCATCTCCTCTTTATTCTTAATATATCTAAAGAAATGTTTTAACATGACATAATCCATTCCACCATGTCCTGCATCGATTTGCTCTTGGGTTATATCCTTCCAGTCTTCAGGAAGGTATTCATCATAATCTTTTTGATTAAGGAATGATTTTTCTATCGGGTCAAAATCATGGTCATATTTTTTATCATCCAACACGACTGATTTGGTGGTTTGGCAATAAAACCCTTCGGTACCTTCAACAGTTAGGTTTCTATCATAAAGATGAGGCAGTGTAGTATCTAGTTTTAATAATATGGTTTCGCCGTTTTCGCATTCAATCATGGTAGTGGTGACGTCCCCTTGTTTGAATTTGACTCCTGCTAGCTTTTCTTTATAGTCATCACTCTTTTTTATATATTCTTCTAATCCTCTAGAGATTCTCATCAATCTAATATAGTGGCCCCAACTCAAATAGAAGCGTCTCCATTCGAGCGTAACCGGTAAATTTTTAGATTCGGTAAACACTGTTTCCCCGATTTGATCTTGCGAATAAATTACATAAAATCTTCTAAATAATTTAAGATTATCTTGAGAATAACCTTTTCCAAATTCTTTAGTAAGAGCTGC
>JALEUF010000076.1 GCA_022781015.1 Caryophanales bacterium | reverse complement strand
TATCGGCAACTATGCTTTCTCCGGCTGCAGCCTGGCCTCCAGGTTCAACAGCGGCGTAGAGGCCACGATGGCAATCCCGGAAAGCTGCGAATCGATTGGGACAGAGGCCTTCAAAGGCATGGGCCTGATCGCCAACGCGGTCGTTGCCGACTCCGTCACATCCATCGGCGATGGTGCATTCGAGGGCTTCACCTCGCTGGAGTCCCTGTCGATTCCGTTCGTCGGACAGTCCGAGAACTCCTCCAGCTATTCAGGGAGGGTATTTGGGTACATCTTTGGATCAAGGTCCGGTGGATCCACGTCAAGCAAGACGTCGAGCGGGAGCTGTACATACCAAAATTCTTTGAATTACGACAGCCACAGCTTGTTGTGCTACTGCATACCGGCCTCCCTGAAGACCGTCAGCGTCACGAGGGCCAGCAGAATCCCCGCCGACGCCTTCTACAACTGTGACTGCATCGAGGAGATAAATTTAATCGTAGAAAACACAGAGGCTGGAGCGAATGCGTATTATAACTGCAACGCAAAGGTTAATAACACTCTTATTGCAACTGTTAGTTGCACTTGGGATGGAAAACTTGTTGCTACTGCATATCATGGTGGAACTGGCACTAAAAGCGATCCATATCAAATATTTAGTCCAAAAGAGTTAATTTATTTCTTAAATCAAATAAGAAATGGAGAAACTTATGAAGGGATATATTTTAAACTTACTTCTAATATAAACCTTGGTGGATTTGCTATTGATTCAACTTCCTTAACTGAAGATACTACATTCAAGGGAATATTGGATGGCGCTTCTCACAAAGTATTCAATTTCACGATTAAATCTACCGATAATACTTATAATGGATTATTTGGTTATATGGGTGGAACGATTAAGAATATTGGATTCAAAACTTCTATGAATATAACTTCGGCGCAAACTAGCGATGTTTATAATGGTTTAATTATTGGAAATCTATCTGGGACTTTAGAGAATGTATATGCTTCTGGTTCTTTGACTACAACTTCATTCAAAACTTCCTATATTGGTGGAATGGTTGGCTATAGTACTGGATCAATAATTAATTCTTATTCCGATGTAAATGTTACTTCAACGAGCACAAATCTAAAGTGCTATGCAGGTGGATTAGTTGGATATAATGATGGATCTATTGCTGGTTCGTTTGCTTGTGGAAATGTATCTGCTAAAGGTTATGCTGAAGTATATAGCTTTACTAGTGGATTAGTTGCTATGGAAGGTACTAATTCTAATGTTGCATCGAGTTTTAGATACGAGGGACAAGTTATTACTAAGTTTGGTTCTTCATCAACTTCCTATAATGAAATTGGAACAGTGGCTTCGCTAAATGAAATAATTTCTTATTGCAAAACAAATTGGGATGGCAGTGTCTGGTCTTTTAAAAAGACATTGCCTTCCTTCTAAAGGAAACTTTTATGAAAGACAATGATATAAAATGGTTTCTTGATTTAATTAAATCAGATAGGAATAACAGGAAAAGCAAAAAGAGACTTTCTGAAATTTCCGATTTAAACCTTAAATTTATAACTAACTGTCCGTCTGCTAAAGGACCTGTTACCAGTGCTAAATTTATTGATTATGGATTTAAAACTGGACGTTCTTTCAGCTCGCTTAAGAAACGAATTATAGATAGTGTCCCACATTTATCAGATAATTATCGGTTCCTTGATTCATCAAAAAAACTTTATGAATTGAAAAATACTATCGTTTCACTTTATGAGACACGAAAAACCCCAACTATTTTTTTAGTTCATGGCGAATTTGGCGAAATAGATACTCTTTTTATTAGACTACGAAATGCTTTTGCGCATGGTAATTTTTTCAAAAAGAATGATTACTATATTATTTGGAATGGGATAGATGATAAAGAGCCTCTAAAGTGTTTTATGATCTTGAAATATTGCCATTTAGTTTCAATTTACAATTGCTTGGAAACTTTGAAATAATTCAAATATAGTAGTTGTTTGCACTTAACCGTGACAATGCAAATGATATCAAGATAGGGGGTTAAAATCGTGGGGTTTACAAACAGTAGAAGGAAATTTTGCATTAGTGTTATCTTTCTAAAAAGAAATTACTAGTGCTAGGATTAATTTATGGCTAATTTAGAAAAAGGCGAAATGTATAAAGAAACAATCCAAAAATATACCGCAGCTTATAAAAAAGGATTTTATTTTGAATGTATTTTATTGGTATATTCATTGCTTGAAGATCGCTTTACCGATTTCTTTGTTAAGATTGAATTCGCAACTAAAAATAATGGAAATGTCGTGTTTAATAGAAAAAGAAAGTCCGATTTGACTAAAATCATGAATGGGGAATGCTATCTAAAGGAATTGCATAGCAAAACAAAAATGGTTAAAGCGCTTGTCGAAAAATCGAGAGAGTCTATTAAATCTGAATCTTTATATTTGCAAGCGGCATTGAATGTTATTAGAAGGAGTAATCTACAAAACGTTCTTACTGATTCTTTTTTTGC
>JALEUF010000022.1 GCA_022781015.1 Caryophanales bacterium | reverse complement strand
CCTACAGATGAAGAAAAAGAAGAGGAAATCATAGAAGAACCTCGGCTTAATACTTCAAAAATAAAACATACAAAGGTTGTAAATGCCGGTGATAAATATGAACTAGGCATGCCTGAAATCATCCAAATCATGGTTCTTGCTACAAAATTTAAAGACGAAAGAAAAGCTCTTTATTCTAGTTGGAATCAATTAGATTATCTAAAGCTTGACCCAAAACTAGGCGAAGCTGCTGCCTTGCTTAGAGACGGCACCCCACTATGCTTATGTAAAGATGCTATTATCATCGTCTATAATTTCACTAGACTTGCCAATAAAGCCAACATCAAGGAGAATCAGGACACCCTAGAAGAACTTCTTGAAACATTATTAGGAAGAAAGGTATTCATATTTGCAATCGATAGAGACTTAAATAACAAAGCTCGTAACGAATTCGTAAACCTTCAACAAGTCAATAAACTTCCAAACTTAAAAGATATTAATTTAGTATTACCAAAGGAGATTAATTAATATGCCAAACCCAATGCAACAAATGCTTGCCCAAGCCCAAAGAATGCAACGCGAACTAAAGAAAGCCCATGATGAATTAGAACAAAAGGAATTCAAAGTTTCTAAATCTGGGATGGTCGAATTAGTCGTGTTAGGCTCAAGAAAAATCAAATCTATCAACATTGATAAAGATGCTCTTGATCCAGAAAATAAGGAAATGTTAGAAGAAGCCATTTCTTTAGCATTAAACGAAGCTTTAGAGCAAATCGCAAAAGAAAACGACGAAATTGAAACCAAAATTACCGGTCAAAAAGGAATGATGTTTTAATAATGAGCGAATTAAAAACGCTTTTGTCTTTGATTGATTCTTTTTCAAAATTGCCAGGAATAGGTACCAAAAGTGCTGAACGTATGGCCTATGCTGTTTTGGAAATGAAAAAAGATGATATCGATCAATTTGCCAAAGCCCTAATCGATAGCAAAAACAATATCCATAAATGCAAAATATGTGGCTTATATAGCGAAGAGGAAGTTTGTCCTATTTGCCAAGATAAAACATTAGACCACTCCACTTGCATTGTTTTAGCTTATCCAAAAGATATCTTGCCATTTGAGAAAATGAATTCTTTTAAAGGTGTCTATCATTGTTTAGGAGGTTTAATCTCTCCTAATAAGGGAATTGGTCCAGACGATTTAAATATCGCCCCTTTATTAAATAGGATTAAAACCGAAGGAATAAAGGAAATAATAATCGCGACTAGCCCTACTCTAGAAGGGGAAACCACGTCTTTATATCTATCTAAGATATTAGAAAGCGAAAATGTTGTTGTTACTCGTTTAGCTTATGGACTTCCAATGGGGGCTTCTATCGACTATGCCGATACTTTGACTTTATCCAAAGCAATTGAAGGAAGGAAGAAATTATGAGCAAATTCATTACATTTGAAGGCGGGGAAGGTTCGGGAAAATCTACCGTCATGAAAGATGTTGCTACTAGGCTAACAAAAGAAGGTTACAAACTAGTCTTAACTAGAGAGCCTGGCGGAACTCCAATTGCCGAAGAAATTAGAAATGTAATCCTAGATAAAGATAATACCAAGATGGATCCTAGGACCGAAGCTCTTTTGTATGCCGCTAGTAGAAGACAACACCTAGTAGAAAAGATTTGGCCAGCATTAGAAAGAGGGGAGATAGTACTTTGCGACCGTTATCTTGACTCTTCTTTAGCATATCAAGGTGGGGCTAGAGGATTAGGGGTTGATGAAGTTTTATCTATCAACATGTTCGCCACTGAAGGAGAATATCCTGACCTCACACTACTATTCGATTTAGAGCCAGAAGAAGGGCTAAAAAGAATTGAGAAAAATAAGGGAAGAGAAGTAAATAGACTAGATTTGGAAAAACTCGAATTCCATAAAAAAGTTAGAGATAATTTCCGCGCTTTAGCCAAAAAATACTCGACCCGTTATGTCGTTATCGATGCTTCTAAGTCATTAAATGAAGTCGAAGATGAAGTATATAAAATCATAAAGGAAACAATATCTAAATAATGGGTATAAAGAATTATGTCGAAAAAAATCAGCCTCTTCTAAGCAAGACTTTTTCTCTTGCTATAAAAGGTAATAGGATTGCCCATGCCTATCTTTTATTAGGTGAACCCGGAATTCCATTAAAGGAAATTGCTATTTTCATGGCTAAGTCAATACTTTGCGACCATGGAGATCCTTTAGCAGATGAAACATGTAACACCTGTAAAAGAATTGAAGAAGGTGAATACCCTGACTTAATAATTTGTAATGGAGAAGAATCTTCAATCAAAAAAGAAGATGTCGGATTAGTTACTTCTTCATTTTCAAAAACAGCCTTAGAAGAAAAAGGGATAATGATTTACATAATCCATCAAGTGGAAAATATGACCGGGGAAGCCTGCAATTCAATTTTGAAATTCCTAGAAGAACCTACCCCAAATACATATGCAATACTTACTTCTAATAACGAAGCCAAGATATTGCCTACCATAATCTCTAGATGCGAATCTATTAGACTGCTTCTAAAACCTAGAGAAGAAGTAGAAAAAGAAGCCATTGAAGATGGGATAAATGAAGAAGACGCCGAACTTCTTTCCCCTTTTTATAACGATGCTAGCTTAATTAAAAGTATTGTAGAAACAGACGATTATAAAAATACAAAACAAGCATTCAATTGCCTTGTGGATGGGTTATCTTCTTCCCCTTCGTTTGCTAGATTTGCAATCGAAAACCAGGTAATACCATTAATTAATACAAGGGTGAACGCTAGAAGGTTATTTGATTTCTTAAGTTTATCGTTAGAAGACGCTCTTTCTATAAAAAATAACAAGACACCTATATTAAAAAGCAAGATTGAGTTGATAAAAAATTATGATGTTAGCATTTCTTCTATAGAAGAAGCCCTAACAAATGTATTAACATTAAGGGGAGAAGTTGAATCTAATATCAATCTAGGTTTATTGCTAACTCACCTTATAAGTTTAATTTGCAAGGAGTAGATAATGGACGAAACTGAAATGTTTTATGTCGGAATAAGATTTCTAGGTAATGATAAGACCTACTTCTTTTCCACTGAATTTAATGATTTAAAAGAGGATGACCTTGTTGTTGTCGAAACAGTTACAGGTCCAGAAATGGGAACTGTAGCCACTCCTTTATATAAGATTTCCACCTATAAAGGGAACTTGGAATTAAAACCAATATTAAGGAAGCCAACTAAAGACGACATGATCGACTATAACTTCAATTTGGAGCAAGGAAAGAAAGCCTTGGCTATTACTAGAAGAGAGGTCGAATCCCTTGGATTAGCCATGGATTTAATTGATGCCATATATACTTTAGATGGCTCAAAAGTAACAATTTCCTATACTTCAAGCGAGAAAAGAGTCGACTTCCGTGAATTGTTAAAGAAATTGGTACGTTTGATTCCTGCTAGAATCGAATTGAAGCAAATCGCTTCTAGAGACAAGGCTAAGATGGTAGGTGGAATTGGAATCTGTGGATTACCATTATGTTGTTCCACATTCCTTACCCAATTCGATGCTATTTCGATTGCTAAAGCCAAAAACCAAATGCTTACACTTAATATTCCAAAATTAAGCGGGCCATGTGGCAAATTAATATGCTGTTTATCTTTTGAAGATGATACTTATACAATCGAGAAAAAAGATTTCCCTCACCTAGGTACTAAAATCCATTTGGATGAAGGTGATTATTTTGTTGATTCATTCAATATCATTTCCAGGATGGTTAGATTAACTAATCAAACAAAGGATGATTTCCGTACCTTCCCATTAGAAGATATTAAGGCCATGATGAATGGAACCTATAAAAAGAAAGAAATAAGTTTGGATAAGGAATATAAATTACCTGACTACAATATCTCTAGCAGCAACACCAAAGATAATTCCTATATGGGCATGCATGTAGATAAAGACAATAGAAGCAAAGCGGCCCAGCAGAACAATTTCCAAAAAGATAGAAATAATAAAAATAGGGACAACCCGCAACAGCAACGCCCTAGAAACGACAAGAAAAATTTCCACCATAACAAGAATAGGCATAACAATAAATTTAGGGACAATAAAAATGGACAGAAAGCTTAATTTTTCCTCCTCTACCCCTTTGCTATATTTAATTTCTACTCCTATTGGAAATCTAGATGAAATGAGTCCACGTGCCATTTCCGTTCTAAAGGATATGGATTTTATTGCTGCTGAAGATACTAGGAATTCTGGCTCTTTGATGGCACATTTCAATATCTCCAAACCTTTCATTTCTTGTCATGAACACAACGAAGAAGAAGCCTCTTCTAAAATAGTTGCCCTCCTAAAACAAGGAAAGAAAGTGGCATATATGTCAGATGCTGGCTATCCTGCTATTTCTGATCCTGGAACTAGTTTAGTAAAGAAGTGCTTAGAGAACAATATAAACGTTTCTGTAAAATCTGGGCCAAGTGCTGCAATTAACGCCTTGGTTTGCTCTGGATTAGATAGTTCTCATTTCTATTTCCATGGATTTTTATCCGCAAAAGAAAGCGAAAGGAACGCAGAACTCAAAGATTTAGAATCAAAAAAAGAAACCTTAATCTTCTATGAATCTCCACATAGAATAAATAAAACGCTTGTTGCAATGGCAGCTACTCTAGGCGATAGAAAAGCAGTTATAGCAAGAGAATTAACTAAGCTCCATGAAGAATTTATTCGTGGTAGCTTAGTTGAATTAGCCTTATTAGATGAAGCAACTTTAAAAGGGGAAATGGTTATTGTTGTTGAAGGCAAGAAAGACAACAAAAAAGAAATTGATGACAATCAAATTGCCTTAGCCTTAAAAGATGAACTTGAATTTGGTAGAAGCGGAAAAGAAGCAGTTTCAAACGTTGCTAAATCAATGGGGATAAAGAAAAACAAGGTTTACGATATATATTTAAATTCATTTGTAAAATAAATTAGGGAAGAAGAGAAAAGCCTAGCCTGCTCTTCTTCTTTTTATTATCCATATAATATAGATAACCGCTAAATATCATCAAAGAAGCTAGGCCCATATACCCGCCTTCTTTTAGATATACAGTATCAAATTCAAGAACATAGGAATTATTACCGCTAGGTGCATCAAATCCTAATAGGCCACCATTAAGCTTATAAGTCTTACAATTCAAAGTAGACCCATCTTCTTTTTTGACTTTTACTTTCCATCCCAAATCATAAGCAAGCTGAGTGGATACAACCGTATCAGATGTATAAGAAGTATCAAAAGTATAGAAATTAACGTTGTATTTTACGTTTTTAAGCGACCCATTACGTAATTTAGTTACCTTTTCGTTAACAATCGAATAGTCTTCTACAAGCATCTTTATAGTAGATGTAGATACTTTATGTTTATGGGTGCTCGAGTTCCCGTATTTAGGCCAATAAAGGACAATATTCTTTACCTTGCCTCCTTTTGCATATAACCCAATCGTAGATTTATCGGAGTGGTTTTTATCGGTAGAAGCGATATTTTTCATTCCCTTATATTCATAAGAAAGAAGCTGGTTCTCAATTACATTTCCTTGAGAATCAAGTTTATCTCCAAAGACCATGATTTGAGGCATAAAATCAAAGAAGCTAGCCTGAGAAGAAGAACTATAGGAGGAGTTATAATACTTGAATTCGATATAGGCCCCTTCATAACTTGAATTGAAATATGGATCTGAAGTCGAATTTTTAGAAATGACAAGATGATCTTTTCCGGCGACTATCTCGCTATTATTGACAAAGCTAGTAACAGATTGATTATTAGAAAAGAAATAATTAACTCCCTCGTTTTTATAACTTGAGTTGCTAGAAGGATAAATTCCATCCCCTTCATTGCCAACATAATTTTCAAATTTCAAACCACTATAATAAGAATAATAGATTGATCCATATTTGTTCTTCATATTTGAAGCAGTCCAATCTAAGTCGTTCCTGATATTAATTCCTTCAGGAACTTCTCCCTCATTAAATATGGCCCCGTTTTGCTCAATTTGGGATATATCGTAATATCTAAAGAAATTATCCCCACCATTGCCATAGAAATTAGTTTGCTGGAATTCTTTCTCAACTTTCAATTCATAAACCAAATCTTTATCAATCGCATGTCCTAAAGAAGGTAAATAATCCTCGCTGACTCTAAATACCCTATATTTATTTCTATCTACTGAATATTCTTCAATTTCTTCTGTCCCAAAAGGAACATTTTCCCCTATCCAGCCGTTTATTGGAGTTGAGACAATGTAATATCTAAATCCTAAAGCCGAGTCTACTCCCCATTTTTTAGATCTATAATTGCCACTCCATCCAGTATCGACAAAGCTTTGATCATCATATGTCTTCCTAGTTGAAGAAGAATATTTAAGGCCATTCATGACTGCAAAATCATTTACTTCGAAATTAAGAAGGGAATGGAAACCGCTAGATTCAGGTAGCCCTATAGCAAATTGATAGTTCTCACTTCCGCCACTATCATCAACATATGCTCTATAAAATGAGTTCTCATTGTCCCTGATTCGCTTAGCCATCTCTCTATTATTGGCCAAAGATACTTCTCCACCCATATAGGTATTCTTAATTGACCATAATCCATTATACATATAACCGCTATTTCCCATTACAATGGCTTCGGCAGCTATACAGACAAAGAATATATGGGGTAGGTATTTTTTCTTTTGGAACAAAAGCAGCAATAAGGTTTCAACACCAATCAAAATCAATTGGTAATATAAATACCATTGCCTAAATAAATCATCATAATTTTCATTTGGCATCAAATAGGAGTTCTTAAAATAAGTCATCCCGTTGATAACGCTAAATTTCTTTCCTTCTAATAACCAAAATATAGAAAAATAAGAAAGGATCGTACCTAAAAAAGCTAAGGCAGACCCTGCTAAATAAATATAAGGGGAATATTCCTTTCTTTTATCAAAAGCCCTGCAACCATAATAAACAATAAGAGGAACAAGAATGAAAAACCATCTTCCATATCCATTCCCACTAAAGCCAAAAAAGAAATAATAGGCAAATGTTGTAAATACAAGGAAAAGGCAACCGCATATAGCTAATATATGGTAAATTCGTTTTTCCTTAATAGACATTATAAAAGAAGCAAAAAACAAAAATATGAAGGGCGTGTAGCAAAATAAGGAAGCAGTCCAAGCATCATAGATACCGTTTTTAGCAATTACTAAAGGCAATGTTTGGAATCCGCCAGTTGGGAAGAAAAATGATATCAATCCCATTAATTGCCTACCTGGATTATCCCCAACTTGCTCAAATAGTAATGAGAAGAACCTATAATATTGCCTATCATTAAATGAGCCTTTTAACGAATTAAAATAAGCCTGTCCAATTGAAGAAGTTCTTCCTGATAAGCTTGATTGCCTATATGAAGGAAGCAAGGCCCATGCCCCTAACATTAATCCTAAAGCAAAAGCAGATATTCCTAAAATTATTCCCCTGCCATTATCTTTAATATTTCTTTGTCTAACAGTAGTAAAGTAACGCCATAAAGCATACATCACACCAAAAATACAGGTAGGAACAAGCAATAAGAAGCAAGATAATTCAATAAGGAAAATTCCAATAACTAGATTGCCAATCTTTCCTTCTTTAATTGTCTTTTCTATTCCTAATAAAACTAGAGGTAGATAAGTTATCGCAGAGACAAAAGTAGGGAATCCTACCATGAAATTTAGATAACCTGAAAACGCAATAGATAAGGCACCAAACCTAGCAGTATTCTTTTCTATGCCCATATAGGTTAGATATGCTTTAGCAAAAAAAGCAGTCATTGTTAGCTTTATAATCGTTGATAAAGCATATAAGGCTGGTATCCAAGATAACGGGAAAAACGACATTACGATAACAAAAGGATCGAATAACCCATAATATGTATTTGAACCAATATTATCTCCGCCCAAGAATAAATAAGGATCATATAAAGGGAATTGCCCGGTTTTGAAAAACGTTCTCCAACTCAGGGCAAAATCATAGGAAAACGGTAAATATTGATGGGAATAGTCCCAGTTAAAAGCACTAGTAAATTGGTTTTCGATTAACCCATACGCACACCAAGCAAAACCGATTAAAACAAGAGCAACTCCATAATAAAAATCACTCCATGGGTTAAACAAAAACGAAAGTTTCTCTTTTAGAAAAGCTTTGATATCAAAATTATTTCGTCTATATGAAGAAAGGCTTGAAGCCATATATTTTATTCTTCTTCCTTTTTCTTCTCTTCCCCAATTCCAACAACGTCTTTGACAGGAATACTGAAGGCAATGCCTTGTCCTTTTGTATTCATGCCAGCCCCTTTATTAACAGAGAGCATGACGGCGTCTCTAATTGAGGATTCTACTAAGATAAGAACTACTTCTTTTTCAGGGGTAATGACAACGCCGAAAAGTTTTTCCATATCTTTGTTGCCTGTTCCTCTAGCGTTGAATACTGTTCCACCTCTAGCACCGGCATCTCTAGCAGCAGACATTACCAAATCAGTGAAGCCGTGGTTAACAATACAAATAATCAATTCATGGTTAGTTTCCATTGTTTTCTTTCTCCTTTTCTTTTTGTTCTTTCCTTAATTCAATCTTTTCCTTCTTGGATTCGATTTTTGATTCTATTCTTTCTTTTAATGAAGCCTTTTCCTGGAATTGGGTATTCGATAGCATCTTGTAGATGGAAACACCCAAAACCGAATCAATCGGACAACAATAGGCAATGCCTTTAGAAAGGGCAGATATGCCAAACCTAGCTTCCAGTTCAGATTTTAATATAGGCCACCTATCTTCTTTTACAATAGATATAATTACATCTTTCTTAAGTTCACCTATACCCATGACTTCAATCATTGCGCTAGTGGCAGTTCCTCTTCCATGGAAGCAAGTGCATATAAATGCTTCATTATTGAATAAGATTTCACTAATCGCATCTCTTTGTCCATCCCTAACGACGACTGTTACAAAAAGTAGTCGATGCAATTTATGATTTTCTTCATAAGGAATAAATTCTTTTCCCATTAGGCTACCTCCTCGTCAACAAAGTGGATGATTTGATCATCGTTTTCTTCAACTAGGCGTTTTCTAGTCTTCTTATATAGGACATTGGTTTTGATCTTGCTATATAAGCCTAATCCTTGAAGGACAATCAAAGGCATCATAGCGACCATCGCTACTAGACCAAATCCATATAAATAGACATCTTCTCCCCTAGCAAAGGCAAAACCAATACAGAAAGGAAGAATAAATGTAGAAGTCATAGGCCCAGAAGCAACTCCGCCGGAATCAAAAGCCATTGCGGTATAAATCTTTGGAACCATAAATGAGAGCACAAAAGCAACAATATAACCCGGAATTAGGTAATACATGATATCAAATTGGAAATAGGCACGAATTACCTGTAAGCAGACAGCAGTTCCAATCGAAAGCGATAAGACAATAAGCATTGTAGTCTTTTTAATCACGCCTTCGCTTATATCCTGTACTTGTTGAACTAAGACGTGTACGGCAGGTTCTGCCAAAACACCAAATAAACCAAATAAAGCTGCCAAAAGAAGAGCATAAGGCAAGAATGACGGAGATGACCCCAATGTTTGTCCTACCTTAGATGCAATAGGCATGAATCCGGCCTCAACCGCTGCTAGGAATAAGACTAAGCCGATATAGACAATAACCATACCGATAATGATACGGGCAACAGTCTTCCATGGAAGCTTAATAAAAAGCAATTCATAGACAATGAAGAACCCCAAAATAGGAAGTACTGATATAGCTACACTCTTGAGACAGTCTAATAAAGAATTCCCGAAGTTCTTTGCTAAATCAGGCTCTAATCCTGCTAAAGGATCCTTATAATCGCTAATTGAAGGCAATTCTTGTCCAGTTGCCTTCATTATTGAAGCAATTATTACGACAAATAATATAGGCCCGATTGAACATAAAGCAGTTAAACCAAATGAATCTTCAGCCGATTTAGCGCCATGGCTAGCCGCCATACCTAAGCCAAATCCAAGCAAGAACGGAACAGTTACAGGACCAGTAGTAACTCCACCTGAATCGAAACAAATTGGTATAAATCTAGGATCGACAATATATAGAAGCATGAATACCAATCCATAGAAAGATATAAACATTACATTTAGATTCAAAGAGAAGAATACCCTAAACATACCGATGACTAAGAATACCCCAACCCCAATACCGATTGTCCAAACAATGATTTGTTCATCAATACCAATTTGGCTAGATAAAACAGTTAAATCAGGTTCAGCAATAGTAACTAAGACACCAAGGATAAATGTCATGGCAATTACAAAGAAGAAATTTCTTTTCTTAACCAAGGAGCCACCGATTATCTGACCAATTTCAGTCATTGATTGTTCGGTGCCTAAATTAAATAAGCCCATACCGATAATAATCATCAATACAGCTATCAAGAAAGTATAAATATCAGTATTGGTAATTAAATATTTCTCATCGAAAGTTCCATTAGGCAAGGCAAAACGTTCGACAAGAAAGAAAACGATAATAACAACCGCGATAGGCAAAGTTGAAATAATGGCTTCTTTGAATTTTGACCACCAGTAACTTAATTTCATCATAGGCGCCTCTCCTTTCTACGTCCTTTTTTTATTTTAGTCATAGCCCTGCTATCTCTATAAATAACTTTTTCTTCTTTTTTGACACTTGTCTGTTTCTGTTTAAATATCAATTGCTTGAAGGAGGCCGGCATATCGCTTTTTAAATCATATTTCTTTCCAGAAAGAGGATTTGTAAATGTTAATTGATAAGCATGCAGTCCTAATCGCTTTATAGGATCCGCAGGTTCACCATATTTGTCATCACCAATTACATAATGACCAATATGACCTAGCTGTACCCTGATTTGGTTCTTCCTGCCACTAGACAAATGAACATCTAAAAGGGAATAAGGCCTGTTTTCCTTTACTACTTTATAATCGGTAATCGCAAGTTTTCCTTTTTTCTTGTCATTAGTCACTCTAATAAGTTGAAAACTATCTTGGGTTAGATAATTCTTAAGGGTGGCTTCTTGTTTTTCCATATGGCCCTCAACTATTGCATAATAGGCCCTGCAAGTTACTATATCCTGCCAATTATTTTGAAGAGCTTTGGCAACTTCATAGCTTTTTGCAAATATCAATACGCCTGAAGTATCTTCATCCAAACGATGAACAACGAATATACGTCCTTGATGTTTTTCTTCCATATAGGATGAAACTAGCCTATAGGCAGTACGCCCTTTTTCCTTTTCAGTCGCAGTAGTTAATAAAAAGGAGGGTTTATCAATTGCAATGATATCTTCATCTTCATAAATGACTTTTAATCCAGACGAATCTCTTTTAGCAATCCTATTTTTTGAAACAGTAACTACATCTTCAGGATAGATTTTATAGTTATATTGAGATACAGGTACACCTCCAACTGCAACTTGATGATGTGTCAAAATGCTTTTAATGGTCTTTTTTGGGGTAGAAGGCATCTTAAAAATAAGGAATTCCATTAATTCGGTTTCCTTATAGACCTTGAATTCTTTTATTGAATTAGGATTTACCAATCCTTTTTTGCTTCTATGCTCTTTTTTATCGTTCTTATTCATGGGCGAGGAATCTCTTCAAATCCGGAAGAAGTTTCTCCATATCGGCCACCCCTTGCTCGTAAATCGGAACGAGTTTCTTGGGATTGTGCTCGGTCTTGGAGATGGAAATCGGCTCGGATGGAGCAATGACGAAGGCCTTCCCCTGTTTTTCGAGCATCAGAAGGTCTTCGATATCTTTATTATAGACGGCATTCCACTTTAGATAAGCCTTTAAAAAGGC
>JALEUF010000186.1 GCA_022781015.1 Caryophanales bacterium | reverse complement strand
ATCCGAGAATAAACGGATAAACATTTACAAAGACATAAATAGAAACAAGGCACTTAAAGAATTGGAGGATGATTAATATGAAGGTAGAGCTATATTTAGTATTGGTTAAAGAGGGAGATTTAAGATTGTTCACTTCTTATCCACAGAAAGTCAAAGAACCAATAATGATTGAATCTGAGGAAGAAGAACAAGATTATCATGGGCATTTTTATCACCCCTGGATTAATTCTGGTAAATATAGAGAAGTTTGGAAGGTTGGGCGTGAAGAGGGCATTAGAGTTTCTTTATCAATTTTCTCTAAGGAAATTCAAGACCTTATTACGTTAGATAAAGTACTAGTTATTAATAAAAATAATTGATATAGTAATATGAAAGCAGCAGAAGCAAAAAGAAAGTTGTATGAGATTAGAAATAATCTTACAGACGATGAACAAAAGAAAGCAATTTGGATAGCAATTAGAGCCATTGAGCTTGTAATTAAAATGGGTTTATTAATATGATAACGGAGAAGAATAGAGACAGACCAGTTTTGTATCAACAGGATTTGAGTATTGCGATGTTCGTGAAGTTTCAACTTATGATAATGACGATATTTATATTAGCTGCTAATTAATATAAGGAAATAGATATGGAAAATGAAGATGATATGCTAGGATTGATTCTAGGCTTATTAATATTCATCGCAATAGTAGTATCTGCTATTGCTATAAAGATTGGTGTTTAACGCTTTCGAGCATAAAATAAATTGATTATGATTTTAAATTGTATTACCGCTATTATCATTGTGGCGATTATTTGTACCGCCATTGTTATCAACAGCTATATCAGCAAGAAAACCGCTGATTATAAAGCGTCATTGAGTAAACGTAAGGTATTCATGAAAGACATTGGGTACCATATTAATAGAATTAATGAAAATTTCAAGCATATAGATACAGAGCGAGACGCAAGGGAAATGATTAGTTCTGACTTGCGATTTATTATGGATTATATCTATAAGTATTGCGATAATATTGATTAATTCTTTTTCGGGTATAGAATATGAAAGCCGTAGAAGTAAATAAAGCACGTAGCAACAACGATTCCTTTAATACAGATAGCTTACCAGTAAGAGAATAGAAACATGGGAAGAAGAAAGAACAAACCAACGAACAAGGCTATTTGTATATATCGGAATAGTCGGGAGATAGGTAAGGTTTTAAAGGTATTCCAAAACACCTTACATAATTTTGAACGTCCAAAGTATTTTCTATCTGAATTTTATTTAGATGAAAATGATAACCAAATCGGTCAAAAACTCTTAGTAAAGGCAAACGAAATAACAGATATAAATCGAAAGTTATCAGATTTATTAGGTTATAAGGTTACTTTGATATGAAAGAGATATTGAACGATGGTAAATTAAAAAGACTTTGTACACAATGCGTTAATTATGACCGCAAGTTGAAACGATGTCTTAAAAATCCAAAGCATTGCATTGGAGGTCATGCGTCAGCTTGCGGTCAATGGTCTTATAGGTATAGGAAAGAAGGAAAGTTCTATTGCCTATATTATCGGGAGGTAGTAGATAAGGGAGTTTGCGAAACTTGTGCTGTACGTTGTATAAGGTCGGAAAGTAGAAAGGAAATGGATTATTTTGGTAAGGATATAAAGGAATGAAAGAAGTAAAATGCGACAATTGCTAAAGGAAGTTTTCAACGATAAGACCAAACAGTAATTAAAGCAGGGCATAGCAAGCGGTTTACAAGCTATACAAGGTTTATTTAAGGAGTTAAGGGGAATGACGAAGGAAGAACGTCAGGACTACTTGATGAGATTGAAAGTTGAACTAGAAAATAGAAGAAAATGAAACCAAATAAGAAAAATGAATCTCACGGACTAATGAAGTTCACGCCTGAACAACTCTTATCATACTCCAGAAGAGAGGTTGGCGAGTTAAAGTCTTATATTTCTGAGTTGGAGTGGAAGATAAATAAGTTAGAAGAAAGTAACAAATCATTACAGCAATCTTCAACGTTTGCTAGAGGTAATTGTTCCGCTTGTATTG
>JALEUF010000174.1 GCA_022781015.1 Caryophanales bacterium | reverse complement strand
ATGGGTACTTCTGGATTAGTTGGACCTTTGAATTTCCTCTCCTCGACTTCTTATTCCTATGTTATGGCTTTATATATAATAGGTATATGTATATTAGCCCCAATCCTACTAGTATTCCTTGTTGATTTAGCTTTTAGGAAGTTAAATTTAATCAAGGATGGGGACTTCTCTTTGGCTACTGATTTATAATTCCTTACAAAACATTATTCTTGTCTAAAAATAGTAGAAATTATCCCAATTTTGATTTGGTTTATTTTATAATGATGTCGTTATGAAAAAATACATCTTGGCAATAGACCAAGGCACGACCTCGACACGTGCCATTTTAATTAATAAAAAAGGCGAGGCAGTATTTAAGGCCCAGAGGGCTATAGATTGCATTTATCCTAAACCAGGTTGGGTAGAAGAAAACCCTGACAAGATTTGGATTAGCGTTATCGATGTTATCAATGAATTATTAGTAGTTGCATCTTCTTCGATGGATGAAGTTGATTCAATCGGCATTACTAATCAAAGAGAAACGACCGTTGTCTTTGAAAAGGAAACAGGCAAGGCAGTTTTCAATGCAATTGTCTGGCAATCAAAGCAAACCCAGCCATTATGCGAAGAAAGAAATGATAAATTCGATTTCATCCAGCAAAGAACCGGATTAAGAATGAATCCATATTTCTCTGCATCTAAGATTAGATACATTCTTGACCATATTCCTAATGGACAAGAAAGAGCAGAGAAAGGCGAATTATTATTCGGGACTATCGATACATGGCTAATGTATAAGATGAGTAACGGCAAGATATTTGCTACCGATCCTACAAATGCAAGCAGGACCATGCTATATGACATCTTTACTAATTCTTTTAGCAAGGAATTATGTGATATATGGAATATCCCAATGTGCATGCTTCCAATAGTAAAAGATAATAATGCCGATTTTGGTGAAGCTAGTTTCTTCTCTGGCAATGTCCATATACATGGGGTATGTGGCGACCAGCAAAGTGCCTTGTTTGGACAGTGCTGCTTCCATAAAGGTGATAGCAAGAATACTTATGGGACTGGTTGCTTTATGTTGATGAATATCGGTGATAAGCCAATTATATCTAAGCAAGGATTATTGACTACTGTTGCCTGGTCACTTGATTCTAAAGTTACTTATGCCCTTGAAGGTTCTGTCTTTATTGGAGGGGCAATTGTGCAGTGGCTTAGGGATGAGACTAGGTGGTTTGAGGATTCTTGCGATTCTGAGATGTATGCGAAAAAGCGTCCTGATACAAATGGAGTATATTTTGTCCCTGCTTTTGTAGGGCTAGGGACCCCATGGTGGAATGATGATGCTAGGGGAGCTATATTTGGATTAACCCGTGGGGCTGATAGGCATAACATTACCCGTGCTGGATTATATTCAATCGCCTACCAATCTAAAGATGTAATCGAGACGATGAAAAAAGAAGCAGGGTTAAACCTATCCATATTAAAAGTAGATGGAGGGGCTTCGGCGAATGATTTATTGATGCAGTTCCAGGCTGATATATTAGGATGCGAAGTTATTCTCCCATCTTGCCTAGAGACAACTGCCTTAGGAGCAGGATATTTTGCAGGGTTAGGATCAGGATTCTGGAAGGATCTGGATGAAATACATTCTAATCACTGCGTGAAGAAATCTTTCTCCCCAAAGATGAAGCAAGAAGAAATCGATAGGCTTTATGATGGCTGGTTAGCAGCAGTTAAGGCTACGATGGCTTTTGCAGAAATTGAAAAGAAACAAAAAGAAGAAAGAAAATAAAATATCTAAAGGGCTCAAGTTTGAGTCCTTTTTAAACTAGATTATGAAAATCTGAAGTCCGACTTCGGAATTCTCCAAGACTAGAGATAAATAGAAATTATTAAAGATATTATTATCCCTAAAAATTTATTAATCCTTTTGCCTACTTTCTTATTATGACTATAATTTAGTAAACACGGGGAGAGAATATGAAATCCAATAAAATTATTAAAATTATTAATTACTGTCTTGTCGGGACATACCTATTGCTTTTTGTCATAGGGATACTAGTTCCGTTACTTTCTACTAAAATAGGTAGTGGTACTTCTGCTACAGTTAATAAAGTATATTTCTTTGATTTATTCGCTGGGGTTACGTCTAGTGGATCTGCTTCTAGTATTACTCCAACCTATTTCCAAGGCGCATTAATTATTTCTATTTGTATCATGGGTGCCTTGTTTGTCCTTTTTGAAAACAAAATCCTAAAGATAGTGGGTTCTAGTTTCTTGCTTACTAGCCTTGGGTTTAATTCTTATATCTTTAATTCAATTAAGACTGCAAAAGATTTAATTGTAAAAGGTGCTGGAACAAGCTTGGAATCTGCCTCTATGGGAGGAGCAGTCCTATTATTAATCGTTGGAATAATTGGTTTACTTATCTCCTTATTACTTTTAATCGAAGCCAATTTATCTACTATTGCTAAATTATTTAAGCCACGGATGAGTTTAGAAGAAAGGCTAACTGAAATTGAGTCCTTAAAAGAAAAGGGATTAATTAGCGAAGAAGAAGCCAACTCATTAAGGAAAGAGGCTTTAAAATGAAAGTTATTAAAATCATAAAAAGAGTAGGGGCATGCGTGAGTTTAGTCTCTGCTATTTTGATATGCATCTTAATCTCTTTAATCATGATTCAATATAATTATGAATCAGGGTCTTCCACTTCGTTTTATTTGTCTACTTTTCTAGGTAATACTTATTCTTCTTACCAATTCATTTTCTTTGTTGTTATTTTTGCTTTCCCTATAATCGCAGGTCTAATTGATAACAAGATTTCTTCAATTGTCATATCTTCTTTAGGCATTGCATTCCTTATTCCCTTATTAATAAATATATTCAAGGCAACCGAACCATTTACCACATTTGAATATAATGGCGTTACCATGGCTAGCTGCGTTTTAAATCCGTCCTTATTCGTGGACATTATCGGATTAATCTTAATCATGCTTTCATTTGTAGTTATGCTAATATCATCCTTGTTCATCAAAGATAAAGCCAAATGATTAAAAGAAGAAAGTTATACGAAGATTCGTTAATATTCACCCCAAGGGAAAACTTCCCTTTCTTTTATGCATATAGGAATGCTTATCCAGATGTAGATTTCAAATTGCTTTCTATTGAAGATGTAGAAAAGATGTTTTCTTATTCTTATGATGACCGTGCCTTGATTTTCTTGCTAAAGAAGGGGATGAATTATGATAAAGCGAATAAAACTTTAAAAGCCTTATCGAGAATGAAAAAAGGCAAGACATATAAAGATCCTTACCTAAATCAAATCTATCCCTATTTTTTAGAATTATTAGATAAAGGATATTTATATAACAATGAATATCCATTTGAATTCTTTAAGAATAGGAACATGGTTATATCTGGATATGGGGATGCATCCTATCTATCTAGCCTAATCAAGGATTTGCCTAATATAGCACTTAGTTATGATTTGCTTGATGAAAAAGCTAATCCAAAGATATATAAATTCGATGATTTCCATGATGAACTCCATTATATATTTCTTGATATCATCTCTTTATTAAAAAGGGGAGTATCTCCATCTGAAATTACCTTAACCGGCGTATATAATGATTTCCTTCCTGAATTAGATATTTATTCCAAAATATATGATTTACCTATAATTATTCCTTCTTCCTTATCTTTAATTAATGTTCCGTTTGTAAAAAAGGCATTTCTTTCTTTAAGCAAAGAAGAAAATATAAATCTAGAGACATTAGATAGGATTAGGCTTCAATATGAAGATTTTGAGTCTAATCCAAATTATGATCAATTTGTTGACTCCATGTATTCTCTTTTTGATGAAGAACTCGATAGGAGTAGCTATCTAGAGGCTTTAAAGACTAGACTAGAAGAAAAAAAGAAAAAGGGCGAAAGATATTCTAACTGCATTAATCTTACTTCATCTTTCTTCTCTCCTAGAGACGGGTATTCTTACCACCTATGTTTTTCTTCTAAACAGGCTTATAAAATCCCTCAAGAAGATGGGTTGATTAATGATGAGGCTAAAAAGGAATTAGGCATGTTAACCTCTTTAGAAGAAGAAAAGCAAAATAGGCAGAACCTTGTTTTTGAGTTGCAGTCTAATAAGAATATGATGTTATGCCTCCCTTCTTTTTATCTAGAGACGGCATTTTACCCATCTCCATTAGAAGAAGAATTAGATATGGAAGAAATATCTAATCCAAGTTTACCATCGTTTGAATATTCTTCTTATTATGCAAAATTCTCCTATTCATATCTAAAAGAAAAACAAGAGAAATTCTCTATATCTTCCCCATATCTAGATTCATTAGAAAAAATATCAGGTCCATTGCCTAGCTTTGACCATTCATTTAAGAAATTTGAATTAGAACCATACAAGGGAGATTATTCCTATACTTCCTTAAATACATATTCATCTTGTCCATTTAAATTCTATTGCTCTTATATATTAGGTATTAATGAATTTGATGATACTTCATCTTCTTTATATGGGAACCTTGCCCATAATGTTCTTTCCAAAATGTATGAAGATGGTTTTGATTTTGATATTGAATTCAATAAGGAATTAGCTAATCAAATAAAAGAAGATACGCCTTATTCAACTAGGTTATACCTAAAACTAAGCTACCCATATATTAAAAATACCTATGAATGCATAAGACGTTATGATGATTCTTTAGTATCGCCTTCCTATAAGACTGAGTTCAATTCTAGACATGCGTTTGGTTCTAGTTTTATTAAAGGCAGGATTGATAAGGCTATATTCTTAAAGAAGGCGAATGCCTATATGATTATGGATTATAAGACAGGGTCTGCTTCTTTTAATCTTGATAAGGTTAAATATGGTTTATCCTTGCAGTTACCAATCTA
>JALEUF010000117.1 GCA_022781015.1 Caryophanales bacterium | reverse complement strand
CTCCGATTCCAGCTACCGGATAATAAAATGACGATGAGGAATCAAAATTAGCTAAATCCGCACACGTGTACACAACCAAATCGGAATTGAGGCTTAGCTTGCCACCTTTTTTTATGTTCAAGGAGGAACCGGGATAAATTTTCAACTGGTGATCAAGAGTGAGTTCTCCCCCATTCTCGATATACAAATTCATTAAATAGGATAGAGGGAAATAGTATTTGGTTGTATCGATTATCGCGGCTTTTACATCCAAATAAAGGCTACCGAGGCTAATTTGCCCGTTAAGTACGTACTTCGAAAAATCAGCTTTTGGGGATGGATTGGTGACTCCAGGTTTCGCAGGAACGTATTCCATAGAAAGTGAGCCACCGGATTTCAGGTAGAAGACACAATTCTCTTCCGCTTTGCTTGTGGGTCCATCCTTACCGATAAAACCACATCGCTTCTCCATTGTTTGGCCTGCGGCACTCATACGAGCCAGCGCAATCGCTTTCGACCCATATTTAAAAGTTGTATACGTCTGGATGGATTGAATGCTAAATTCGTTTGTAGGACAGACCCCCGACTCGTTAAGGCTAGTCATAACGCCTCCGGAAGATGCATCTTTGATTGCCAAAGGACATGTCAAAGAGCCCGTGGATCCGAATTCAACATAACGTCCAGAATCATTTTCGTTCATTTCTTTCCCATCGGTTTTTGAAGAGAATTTAGAAGATGATGTCTTTTCCTTAATATAGCCGTAAACCTCCATGGTTCCATTGCAAACGATTGATGAATTGGAGTCAAGGGTAATCTCAGCGTATTTTCCGGTAACGCCCACCGTGTTGAATACGCCTCCTACAATCAAAGAACCACCGCTTTCAACGGTCAATTTAGAACCGTTAATCATCTCGACAAGGGTTCTTCTATATGTATCAACGTTTATCTCGGAACTGTCTATGACCGAGTTTCCAGTAAAATCGCTCGGCTTGGTAGTTTCGCTTTCATATGGAAGTTTAAGGGAATCGCCACTCTTTATGGTGTGCGATTCTTTGATTTGTACCGCTTGGCAGACGGAGGTGTCATCTTGAGGCAAAACAAAAATTTGGTCCTTCACGCCATTGCCCGCAGCTATCTTGAGCGCATAATCCAAAGAAGTATAACGAGTGGTTCCATTCGAGTTCTTGATGTAGCAAACCTCGCGGGCCGGTTTCGTGAAGAATTCATTGCTTTCCTTGAACGAACTGAGCACCCAGCTTCCATAGCCGACATATGCCAATAAGGACGATGTTGACAAGAACAACGGCAATTTCTTGATTTTATTCATTACTAAAAATCCCCCCCTGCCTTAAAGGAGAAACGAAAAGAGCCGTTACTCAATTTGTCATAAACATACTTTTTAAAATCCGTGACATTGAAATTAACCTTGTATCGAACGGAAAAATAAACTAGCGATTCATCTAAATACGGGAAAACGGATAAATCGAAGCTAGAGTTCAGTTCTTTGTTTGCGGCGACATTCGATTGAGAAACGATGGTGTAATCCGTATCAGAAAAGTTGTTTGTTGCAGCCGAAATCGCTAATTTGACTTCCGTTGCAGAACAAACGGAAAACAAGTCTAAATTTTGATTTCTATCAACCAAAACCGTTCCCAAAGTGAAACCTGTTCGACTTGACAAATGGTCTCTAATTTTTCCACCTTTTGTATCAATGCGAAACGGGATTTCTATATAACCGTCCGTGGATGCCGAACTAATCACATGGTCCTTTACTAATCCGTTACTTGTGTATTCAAAAATAGTTGGAGAGTCAACAAACAGAAAATATTCGTTCAAGTCAATCAAATCATCCGCGCCCACGTTAATCTGAGTCTCAGCAGTTTCGTTGCCTATGATCCAGGTTGAAAAGCCAGTTGAAATAATCGAGGCAAAAGAAAATACCATTACCCCAAAGCTTATAAAACCATTTTTCCTTTTCCTAGAGAATCTTTTCAATTGTTTGTCGCTCCTTCTTTTATGGCGACATAATAACACCTAATAGGAAAATGTCAAAATTTCTTAAGTTAAGAAATTAGATGGATTAAGAAGAGAAAAGGGAAAAAGACCTATTAATATCTTATGTTTAAGGTATTAATAAGAGTTATTCGCCCTTGACTAGGTAATCAATAGATACGAGGAATATATGGCTTAATAGCCTTAATTCCTGGAATGTAGGTTCCTTGCTTCCATCTAGGAAAGCTAGAATCCTATCTTCATCAACTCCTAGAGCCCTTGATAACCCTAAGGAGGAGAGGGAGGCCTTGTCCATTTCGGCCTTCAATGTTTCTTTGAATTTTACTTCACTTGTTTTCATATTTTTTATCTCTTTAATATTATGACAAACTAAGCATGACTTTTTAAGAGTTTTTTGAGTTTTTCATCCCTATTTTACTTCTCTTTTAGGAGGACCCTAATAGATTCTAGGCATAAAGTCTGCTCATCAATCTCCTTCTTGTCATAGCTATTTTCCAAATCTATTATCTTGTTTTTGCTATTTTTGCTTAATCTCATCCTCAAGCAAGGTAGCCCAAGCAAGCTAGATATGAAAGTAGCTAGATTAACTATAGCAAAGAAAACGGAAATCACTAGAGGAAATCCATTTTTTTCATAAAAAATTAACGTAAAGAATGCTAAAAACGATAAAGATGAATGCAAAATAGAGAAAACTTTCTTTAGATATATCTTGTTGAATACCAATACCAAGATGGAATAGATGAAAGACAAGATAAATAGAATTGGTATTGCAATAGAAACTAAATCAAATGGTTTATTATGGATAACCAATACATATACATAGAAGAATATAGTCACAGATTTATAGAAATAGAATACGGCGAATATAGCAGCATACCAGTTATAAATGTTTTTATCTTCTTTATGACCCTTTATGGATAAAGAGAAATAATATATAGATAAGACTAAGCCCAATATAGATACGATGATACCAAATACCCCTGCCGTAAAATGAAGCGTAGCAAATTCATTGCTTACAGATTTAGGAGAAGAAAACAAGGTTACTAACCTAAGGCAAGAATATGCTAAAAGTAGGCCCATTGAGATGCCAATTAAAGCAAACGTAATTGAAGAAATGATAACCTTGATTTTTTTCTCGACCATAAATTAAGAAATCAGTGAACTTCTTAGATCGATTATGATGAACACGATAGAAAGAAGCACCAACGCCAATTCAGACAAGAATATTATATAAGAGGGTACTTTTTTTCTTTCCTTAAAAAATATTAAAGAGGCAATATAAGAGAAAATTCCGCTGACAAATAAAGGCATGCTCCATAATGAGAGAAATGGCAATTTCGTAGGAATGATGAAGTAAATTAGGGCAATTAAGATCTTTAAAATTCCGTCAATACCCATTATAAGCCTAAACAATGCTGAACCCTTCTCATCCTTACCAAAATAGCTATATCCGATAAGTCCAAAGAAGATGACATATATAGATAATGGAAGTGCATATATAAATGAGGTTGCATAATTCTCTATATGTAGGAAATAGAATAATAATAATGAGATGATGCAGACCAAGGCCGGTATAACTGCAGTCAGGAAATAAAAGCTAACGATATTTAAGGCGTCATAGCTCTTGACTCTCGTATCTTTTAATTTCTTCCCGATAGGTTGATAGACAAGCGGATCTTCTTTATATAGGTAATGAAGTTCATTGATCTTGGATTTAGTCTTGATCTTATGGGCTTTAGGTGAACGTAATAAATCTTGCTTCATTAGATTGAATTTATCTTTTAAAGACGGGGCTATATGAAAAGATAAATAATATAGAGGCTCAGCAGCTTCTTCTAGGTCCACTACCCTTTTTCTAGTCTTGGTCTTTTCTAATAAATTAAATAGCAGGACCTGCTTTTCTTCGTCTAGATTAGATTTAACTACATTAGAGAATAATTTAAGTAACATCGAGAAGGAAAATCCTCTTAATGACTTCAAGGTCAAATCGAATTTAGTCGAATCGATTAATTTCATGCATAGAAGGGATACTAGAAGGTTAAAGGATTCCTTATCCCCTTCATTCGCTTTCTTTGCTAGAACTAGTACCTGGTCATTATAGCTAGATACATCTTTCCTTAAGGCTACATTAGACAAGAAGCATAGACGGAAGCTTTCTTCATTTTCGTTATCAATATATGGAGAAAATGTAATGTCTTCCTTGCTAAATTTATCTTTTAACCTAAATAAGGATAATGAGCATTCTATATTAGGTTCTTCCTCGAAATAGAATTTGGCCAATTCATTATATTCATTAATGGCTATTTTCTTTGATATTTCCTTTTCCTTAATCAAAGCCAAGGAAGGAGAAGGGATAGATTTATCGACACTTTCTAGGAAGGAAAGATAATTAATTAGATTAGAAGAAGAATGGATTAAATTAGATTCCTCTTCTTCTTTCTTTCTTAATAAATATACATAAGCAGAATCTAATAGATTACCCTTAAGCATTTCTTCATGATAATAAGTAGTTAATGATGATATTAATTTGATTAAGTCATTCGCTTCTTCTAATGAATATGAAGAAGAAGCAAACATCTTCAAATTAATCTTCGCATTTATATAATCCAAGGCTTCATTTAGATAGATATAGAAAGGATAAGAAGAATAAGATGATATCTTCTTCTTTTCCTTATTTAATTCATCCAATGTAGATTTAGATTTTGCCAATAGATTGTTATTTAAGAATATGGATATGGATTGTAAAGAAGCATATAAAGTCGAGCTAAATTCATCTAAGGATTTTTTATCTTCATCATTCTTTTTTATCTTCTCTTTTAGTTTGACTAGTTCGACTTTATTATCCATCAAGACGGAATAAAAAGAGGAACAGTTAGATAAAGCCTCATTAGATTTGGCTAGAT
>JALEUF010000052.1 GCA_022781015.1 Caryophanales bacterium | reverse complement strand
CATATTTAAGAAAACATGTCGATCTTGGTGATATCGACGTTAATGAAGTTGCCTCCAAATTGACTTTTGCCGGAGCTGAAGTAGAAGGGATTGATTATCTTGCCTCCGGGACTAATCTAGTTATTGGCGAGATCAAGTCTTGTGTCCCTCATCCAGATAGCGACCATTTGCATATTTTAGAAGTATATGAAGGCGATAAATATGGGACCCATCAAATAGTTTGCGGTGCCCCAAATGCTAGAACCGGATTAAAAGTAATAGTAGCTAGAGTAGGGGCCAAATTACCTCAAATCGAGATAAAAGAATCCACCATCAGGGGTGTTTTTAGCGATGGAATGTGCTGTTCCTTGCTTGAACTTGGGGTAGATAGCAAATATTTAAGCGAAAAGCAAACTAGCGGGATTGAAGAATTACCTAGCGATGCTCTTCCTGGCAATGAAGATGTCTTGGGCTATCTAGGCCTAGATGATGCAATTCTAGATATTTCAATCTTGCCAAACCGTCCAGATCTATATTCTTTGTCTAATGTTGCCCTAGAAGTTGGATGTTTATTTGAAAAAGAAGTCAATATCGATGAATATCCTGAAGTCAAGGATATCGATAATGATTTCATTTTGGGCTCAGAGACTCCAAATTGCTCGATTTTCTATGGCGGTATTGCTAGAAATGTCAAGACAAAACCATCACCGACCTGGTTAGTATCTTTATTAAATGGATGTGGGATTAGGTCGATTAATAATGTCGTTGATATTGGCAACCTAGTCATGCTTATTACAGGCCAGCCAATCAATATGTATGATTTGGATAAACTCCATTCTAAATCATTGATTGTAAAAGATGATATCGAAGGCGATTTTGTTGCCATGGATGACAATACATATAAACTCCAAAAGGGTGATTTGTGTGTTACTAACGAAAATGAAGTCATGTGTCTAGCTGGTATTATGACTTCAAAAGAATGCATGGTAGATGAATCTAGCAAGAATATTGTTATCGAAGCTGCCTATTTCAAAGGTGCCCCAATCCGTCATACTTCTTCTAGAATCGGACTTTCTAGCGATTCGAGTTTGCGTTTTGTAAAAGGAATATCTTCTTCCTATCAAAAGAAGGCTATCGATGCCTGCTTATATTACCTAAAGGAATTAGGAGAAGCTTCTTCGATTTCTATTTTAAATAATTATGGATCAATTAAGACTAAACAAGATGAGATTAGCCTTGATGCAAATTATATCGATTCTAGATTGGGTACTTCTTTTGGTAAGGATACAATCATAAAAACCTTAGAAAGAGATTATTTCAAATTGAAAGAAGATAAGGATAATAAGCTTACTTTCTTAGTACCTTTATATAGATTAGATATCGATACAAAAGCGGATTTAAGCGAAGAAGTCATCCGTATATTAGGTTATGAAAATGTTGTTTCTACTCTTCCAACAACCAAATTATCATTAACTGGATTGACTCCAAATCAAGAAAAGAAAAGACATATAAGGCGTTATCTAACTTCTTTAGGTTTAGATGAAGTTCTTACCTATACATTAATTAGCAAGAAGAATAAAGATAGATTCAATTTCTTCCATAATGAAGAAGCCTATGTTCTTTCTAATCCAATGAGTGAAGATAGAAGTGTAGTTAGAAAAGGACTTACTTTGTCTTTGCTTGAGACTATTGTCTATAACGCTTCTAGACAAAATAAGGATCTAGGTGTCTTCGAAGTTTCTGATATCGATACCCCTAAATATAAAGGAACCCACTTGGGTATAGTTTTAAGCGGGAATAAATTAAATAGGGGATTATTAGAAGCTAAACCATATGATTTCTATGATGCCAAGGGAATATTAGAAGGAATAGTAGATTATTTGAATATCACTCCAAATAGAATCAATTTCCTTAGATATGAATCCGCTTTAGAAGAATTACATCCTGGAAAGAGTGCTTCGATTAGGATTGATAATAAATTAGTTGGGGTCTTAGGCGAATTACATCCAAATAGATTAAAAGAATATGGTTTGAAGAATGCAGTTGTACTTGAACTAGATTTAACTGCCTTATTAAGTGTCAAATCTAGCTCCCCAAAAGCCATTATTCCAAATAAATTCCCATTTGTTACAAGAGATTTAGCCTTCCTTTGTCCAAAAGAAACTAGCCTAGCCATGATTAAAAAGGAAGTAGGCAAGTCTTCTTCCTTAATCAAAAATGTCGAGGCATTCGACATTTATGAAGGTGCTAGTTTGTTAAAGGGACAAAAATCAATGGCCATAAGGATTACCTTGCTTGACCAAAATAAGACCCTTACTGATGAAGAAGCTAACTTAGCGATTGCCAAAGCAATTGATGCCATTGCCAAGTTACATTGCGAGATTAGGAAATGATTATCTTTAAATCTAGTGTCTTAATAAATAAAGATCTTGAATTCGATGAAGATTTTTCCTATTCAAAAGAAGAATGCAAGAAACTTTATCCTTTATTGGAAGTAACTTCTTCGAATATAAATGGATATTTTTACCGTGACGAAGATAATTATCTAAGGGCTAATGTAATAATTAAGGCAGATGTAATCCTTTCAGATTCACTTACCTGTGAACCGTTTAAAAAAACCCTCGATATAGCCGAGGATTTTGAGATTATGGATAAAGAAGATGGAGAAGGGGAAGGATATATCTTCCCTTCCTCTAGCTTTGAATTAAAAGATCTTTGCCTTTGTTTAATAAAGACTTATGTTCCTTTAAAACCCTTGAAGGATAATTAGGATTTAAATTCATTCCCGCACTGGGAACAAAATTTAGCATCTTTAGGATTTATATATCCGCATTTTAAACATACTTTTGTTGAGATTTCGCTTTTGGAGAGATTCTCTTCTTTTGTCGTACCTTTATTTACGAATCTATCGCTAGAATCAAAACTTGGGGCATAGAAACGGTGGTTATTGCTTTCAGTTTCAAATACATGCCCATCGTTAGAATCTATATTATTGTTATTAGAATTCTTTTCTTTTAGGAATTTATTTATTCTCCTATATTGGCTAATAACAATAAGTGCGCATTGGAGAAAAAAGATAGATATTGCAAGAGCAATCATAAACCCAGGGAAATATACCTCAAATCCTATATTTCTTGAATTTACTATTCCAATTATCATCAAGACCATGGAAATAGTAAACAAAACTGAAAATATGATAAAAAATATAATACCTATCTTTTTAGCCTTTTTTAGGTCAGTTGGGTCCTTACATATCTTTTTATATAGACTGTAATTACCTTTATTTTTATTGTTCCAGAAAGGTTCTTGCTTCATTTTTTGCTCATATTCATTGATATAGTCTTTGTTGTCCATGTTTTTACCTCCAAGAGAATTATATAACATTTTCATTGTATTTGTATAAAAAAAATATTTTTTTGAAAACTCTTGAAAAGATTTGAAATTATTAGATAATATAACCAGGAGGGCATTATGATCAAATGGATAAATGAACTAGAAAAGGAAGGAATAGTAACTTGCTATTCAACGAATATGACTTTTAATTCTATTGCCTCTATTTCTCTAATTGACGCTTATAAAGTCCAAGTGGGGGTAGATGATGATAGAAATGTCATTGTTAGGCCACTTAGCAAAGATAGGTATTCTCTAGGAGATATCGATCCCCATTCCTGCTTCGATGTAGCAAACAAGAAAAGCTATTCGCGAATTTCATCGACATCCCTTATGTCGACTTTAGGGAAGATGCTAAATATAAATTTCTCTTCCATCCCTAAAAAATATAAGTCGATATATGATGAAGAAAATGAATATCTTATAATAAAAACTGATAAGGAGGTCAATTAATTATGGAAGAATGGATGTGGCTAGTTTGGCTAATATTTGCCGTTGCAGCCTTAATTATTGAGGCCTCGACCGAAGCGATTGTCTCTATTTGGTTCTGCGTTGGAGCACTTATCTCATTCGCAATATCCTTTATTCCAGGAGTCCCTTATTGGGGTGAGATAATTATCTTTGTAGGAGTTTCCTTGATTTCTTTCTTCTTGATGAGGCCATTTATAAAGAAATGGACTGCCAAAAAAGAAAAGACCAGAGGATATATTGATAACCTTGTTGGAAAGAAAGGAATCGTCTTAACTAAAGTAGATTCACTTCAACCAGGAGAAATAGAGGTAAACGGGATGACTTGGACTGCCTCGACTCTTACAAATGAAACATTTGAAGAAGGGGAAGTCGCTAGAGTTGTCTCGGTCGCCGGGAATAAATTGTTTATAGATAAATCTAAAAAGGAGTAACAAAAATGTTAGTTTTAGAAGGTCTACCAGGGTATGCAATTGCCCTAATTGTTCTAGTTTCGATTTTCGTCCTCGTCTTGCTTATCTTGCTTTGTAACATCAAGATCATTTCCCAAACCGAAAAGGGAATTATCGAAAGACTTGGTTCTTATAGGGCTACCTGGGATACAGGTGTCCATTTCAAGGTACCATTTGTTGATAGACTTGCCCATCGTATCGATATGAGGGAACAAGTAAAAGACTTCCCTCCTCAAAATGTCATCACTAGCGATAACGTCACTATCCAAATTGATACAGTCGTCTTCTATTATGTTTCTGATCCAAAGCTATATGCCTATGGAGTCGAAAACCCAGTACAAGCCATTGAATTCCTCTCTTCTACGACATTAAGGAATATCATCGGTGAACTAGATTTGGATTCCACCCTTACTTCTAGGGATGTCATCAATGAAAAGATGAGAAAGACACTTGATGAAGCTACTGATCCTTGGGGAATCAAAGTCACTAGGGTAGAAGTAAAGAACATCCTTCCACCTAGAGACATCCAAGAAGCCATGGAACGTCAAATGAGGGCCGAAAGAGAGAAAAGAGAAAAGATCCTTCTTGCAGAAGGGCAAAAACAATCCGCTATCCTTATCGCTGAAGGTAATAAGGAATCCATGATTCTTTCTTCAGAAGCCGAAAAGGAATCCATGATCAAGAAAGCTGAAGGTGAAGCCCAGAAATTATTATCCTTAAAGAAAGCCGAAGCCGAAGGTATAAGGATGGTAAGGGAAGCCGAAGCCGATGGTATCAAGGCCATTAAAGAGGCAGGGGCGGACAATTCGGTCTTAACAATCAAGGGATATGAAGCTCTAGAAAAGATTGCAGATGGCAAATCCACGAAGATCTATCTTCCTTCAAACTTGCAAGCTCTAGCCTCTACTTCAGAAGTTCTTGCTTCTGCTTTTAAAGAAGAAAAGTAAACAAGTAAATAATATTCAAACAAAAAAGTCTCCATTATGAAGTGAGACCCAAATGTTGGACAAAC
>JALEUF010000050.1 GCA_022781015.1 Caryophanales bacterium | reverse complement strand
CCAAGACTTTTGCGAATAGTCTGCATCATAACCCTCAGTACTGAAATTCTGACCAGAATCAGCCTTTGGATAATAGGCATCTGGATCATCAGTTTTGCTTGATCCAGTTCCGGAGTCAGTCTTGCTAGTACTAGTGGAAGGAGTAGTAGGTCCACCGCATCCGGTTAAAACTAATCCAGAGCAGACAAGGGCAAGTAGAAACTTGTTTTTGTTCATATTTTTTCCTTTCTTCTTAATTAAAAACACATTCACGTAGCAAGTACGCGTGTAAAAGGAAACCACCTGTAGAAAAATTTGCAACTACTTTTTGCAGTTTTTAAGATTATTTTGTACTTTTAACGTATGTTTAAGTAAAAAAGAACAAGAAATATGATTGCTAGTATGAAAAATACACCAGAGACAGCAAAATAAGGCCAGTAGATTATTTTGTTCTTTTCTCTTTTGGCATTTTGCTCGTTTTTATAATCTAAAGCAGTATCCCATCTTTTTTCATTTCCCTTTTTAAAAGATTCAAAAAGACGGTAAACCCCATAATTAAGTACATCAAATGAACCTGTCCTAATCGTGAATATCAAACCTGCAATTCCAACTACTATTGCGCCTGATATAAAAAAGGCATCCGTTAGACCCGTGTAGTTAAAAAGTCGCCTTCCACAAAATATAGAAACAAATGATATGACTCCAATTATTGAGGCAATCAGGAATGATGTGATAATTCTTTTTTTGTTCATGCAAGTAAGTTTATACAAAAGAATGATTTTTACAATAAGGGCAATGTAAAAACCATGGAATTTGAATACATGTATCACCTATTTTTGTTTTTAAAAGGAATATGTTGACCTAAATTTAGCAAAATAAATTTCAGCTTTAGTAGTCCTGTCTTCTTTACATTCTTTATATGCACGTTCTAGCTTTTCATGAAATTCATTTTTACTCATTCTTGATAAATCAATATCCCTTGGGGGCAAATCATCTTTGTTCATATAAAATCACCAAAATGATTTAATCATCAAAATTACTTTTTAAGAAGTACTTGCTACCTAAAAATGCAAAGGAAAGTCCCAGCAATTACTCCCTTAAAAGAAAATAAAGGAAAATTGCATTATTTAAGAGTATGATTATCTTTGTGTAGGCGCGTATGCGATTATATTTGACATATGCGAGTTCGATATTAAACTACATTAGCAAAAATTAAGGAGAACAAGATGAGAAACAAGAACAAGTATTCTCTAGTCGCATTGCTTGGATTATCATTGGTTACTCTAGTTGCCTGCGGAAACGAAAGCTTTAATAGCTCTAGCAGTCCTAGTGAATCAACTAATTCCACCCAAACCGAAACAGAAGATTCAACAGTAACTACTGAACCAAACCCAACCCCTTTAACAAGACGTATCAAGGTAACTTTAGAAAAGCAAACAATCAACGAAGGTGCTTCCTTCTATGATGGCTGTAAGCCAAGCGTGCTTTTTGAAGATGATGAAAATCCATCTAATAACAAAGAAGTCAATAACTATAAATTCAAGACCGAATACGAAATCGTTAATAAAAACGATACAAGTCTAACCTATAAAGCCGGTGAATATCTTCCAGCCGGATCTTATACTGCTAAAATCCAATATACATCTGGCAAGAGATTCAAGGCCACTGCCGATTTCGAAGTTGTTAAAGGCAATGTCGAAGTCGCTAGCGAAGGAAAAGGCTATACCACTTATACAACTGATCAATTAGCTCAATATAAGGTTGCCAATTATCCAGGTATTGCTACCCTTGAAGGTTATGGTATGCCTACTACCGGAGATGTTAAGATTCTAGTCATTCCAGTCCAATTCACAAATACCATTTTTGATGATATCGACACTGTAAAGACGGTCTTGCATGAAGCCTTCTTTGCTGAATCCAATGAAACTCCATGGGAATCCTTATCCTCTTATTATAAGAAAGCCTCTTTTGGCAAATTGAATATCAGCGGTGTTGTTACTGATGCTTATACCTATCCAAAATCAGATAAAGACATCCCAAGTACCAATACCGATATTTCTAGAGAAATCGCAGTCAAGGCTATCGAATGGCTAAAGAGCGAAAAGGGAATGGACATGACCGAATATGACGCCGATAAAGATGGATATATCGACGGTATCGAAATTGTCTATAATACCAGCCAACTTACCCCAAGTGGCGACCAATCTTCCTCTTCTAGTGCCTGGTGGAACTATACTACCAATGCTAGCGGAGCCAAAAACATCCATAACCCTGGTCCAAGAAGGATGTTCTGGTCTAGATGGGACTTTGTTACTAATGCCTATTATGCCGAATATAAAGAAGGAACAGCCATTGGCGGCAAGAAAGTCGATGCCCATACAATCATCCACGAAACCGGACACATGATGGGTGCCCCTGACTACTATTCTTATGACAAGACCGAAGGCCCAGCCGGATGTGTTGACATGATGGATAATAACGTTGGCGACCATAATGCCTATACCAAGATGTTCTATAACTGGGTTGCCCCAAAAGTAGTCGATGGTACTAGCGATAACTTCACTGTCACATTGAATTCCTATGTCGAAACTGGTGAATTCCTACTTGTTCCAAAGTCTTCAACTGGATGGAATGGATCCCCATATGATGAATATTTGATTGTCGAATACTATACCCCAACTGGAGTCAACGAAATGGATTCCACTGGTTATCCAGAATGGCAACAAGCAAGCTCTAGCGGATCTAATGCTTATGGACATGGTGGAACATATGAAAAGCCAGGTGTCCAAATCTTCCACGTCGACTCAAGATCTTCCTCGACAAAAGGACAACTTGATGATGCTGGAAATAAAGTATCCGGAAGTGCCGTAACTGACTATACCGATACCCCAAGATCTGTCGAATATAAAGACACCACAAACAAAGTTTACGAAACTACTGCCAAGCTAACTCACGATAACACTCCATCCCGTTCTAGCGATGGTAAAACAGGTGAACCTTCCGATAATAGATTACTTCAAGTCATCTATCCTAGCGGAGTCAATTCCACTACATCAAATACCTACTATAGCTCATTCGGTATGATGTCTAACCTATTCGGAGCCGATGATTATAGATACAATAACGAGACAGTAGAAAATGGCTATTATGGTGGAAATATGTATTCTAACTACAAACTTAGAGACTTCTACCCTAATGACCTTGAATGGAATGATGGTTCCACTAACAAATGGAACTTCAACGTTGTTTCCCAAACCGATTCAACTGTTACCCTCCATTTCGTAAATACTGCTAAATAACTTAATAGCCCTTGGAAACTAATCCTTGGGCTATTTTTAATACCGATTTATTTAAAGTAATAACCAAATTTGTCCTTTTTGCCTATTTTTAGCCTCAATAATCCTAAAACCCTTTAAATTTTTAATTTAATGGTTGCAAGTTTTTGTTTTGTTATTATTTTATATAGGCAACCTCACAGAACGATGAGGTTTTTACTACTAAATCTCATATGAGTTTAGTGAGAAAGGAGCATTTATGAAAAGCAAGATTTTAAAGACTTTATCTGTTGTTGCTTTATTAGGTGTTGGAGTTATTGGTAGCGTCGCTTGCGAAAGCAAGTCTTCTACTGAACCATCTACATCTGAACAAGAAACAAACGAAATCATCGCCAGTGCCACTAGTGTTGATATCGGAAGTACAATCGTTTTAAGACTAAAGAAGACCGAAGAAGGTGTCAAATGGATTTCTAGTAACGTCAAGATTGCTACAGTCGATAACGAAGGTACTGTTACTGGTGTTGGCGAAGGCGATGTCACTATAACCGCCATGACTAGCGAAGGTAAGCTCGAAATCAAGATTACCGTCACTGATCCGGAAGCCAATATCAGGGGCAACATTGTCTTTGATGAAGCCAAAATACCAAGCGAAATCGTTATCGGAGATGATAATGCCATCAATGTTGAAGATTTTGTCACTGTTACAAAAGTCAAGAACTGGACATTATCTAGCGAATCCGAAACCATCGAAATCGATGGGCACAAGGTCACTGGTGTTGATTATGGTGATTTCTTATTAACCATCAAAGCCGGTAAGACAAAAAGAGCCATCGAAGGAAAAGTTGTCTCTAAAGGCAAAATAAAATTCAATAAGTTCATTGATTCTATCGATCGCAACTTCACTATCATGAATAACATCACCGGTGTCGAATTCGTCGATAAGGACTTCTATGCCGTTCTTGGAACTTCTGGCGAAAATAAAGATGACTTCAACTTCGAAGGTTCAATGAAAGGCAAAGATGGCAAATATTATGCCTATACTGCCATTGCTAGGGCAAATAGTAATGATGAATTAGAATTCGTTGCCGACCAATTCAAAGTCACCCCAGGCAAAGGACGTTCCCCAGAATCATATGGTTTCGGTGCCTTCAATTCCGACGGTAATGTCGGAGGAGCCAAATGGGAAGAAATAATAAATAAAGGCGAACCTACCGGAGCCTATTTACTAGAAGCTGTTGCTATTGATGAATATGACACCAATATCAGCACCCTTTATGAAAGACTAGCCCCTGGTTCCTTCTACTATATCGAAAATTTAGTTAAGCAAGCTACCAGAGCCGAAGTTGCTGGAATGGCTGCCTTATTAGGAAAAGATGGAACATTTGCAATGTTCTATCCAGTCGCTTCCAATGGCCAAATAGTCCAAAACATCTCTTATAATGGTTCTCAATTATCCTTAGGTGTACAAATCTCAGATGTTGGAACTACTACTGTTGCCCCGGTTGCAAATTGGATGGCTAACCCAGTTTATCCAGAAGCCGTTGATATCTCTGCCTTAACCAATTTCTTCACCAACATGCAAGAAAAGAAGACCTTCTCCGCTACTGCTAAAGCTAGCTGGGTCAATCCCAAAACAGGTAAAGAAATCGATTGCCCATCTGGATTAAAAATCCAAACCGATGATGGCAAATCAACCGAAGTCCTTCCGACCTTCGAAATGGAATCACACGCCAATGCCGATGGTATCTATAAGAAAGTAACTGGATTAAATAGCTATTACAATGCTGGACTAGGAACTAGCGTAGATAGCACCACACTTCTATTCACTGCCAATGGAAGCTTATATACTTCTTCTGCTACAACTAAAGATGGAGTTGAAACCTTCTCTGATCCAGTTGCCAATAGTGAATCCAAGATGACTGATATCTGGAACAATTCACTAGAAGTCCCAACTGCTGTCATAATCAATCTTGGCAATGAAGAAAATCCAGAAACTCTTCTAGGAGATGCTTCATTTGTTTCCAAGACTGTTAGCGAAACCGATTCTTCTACCACCTGGATCATGAACCACAATGGTGAAGATGCCGATATCAATGTCGGTGGTGTCAACTATGTCACTGGTGTCAACGCTGCCATGATGTATCAAACTGATTACCTATCCTCTATCTACATCTGCTTCTGGATGGGAGCACAAGGTTGGATCTATGATGCCTGCACCTTAAGCTTTGTCTTAAGTGGAGATGGTTCTGCATTAACCTATACATTAGACTTCCAAGCTGGCGAAGATATCCACTACATCGCTAGCATTACCTATTCTGGAGTTGGTACTGATGCAATGCCTGAAGCCGCTAAAGCTCTCATCGCCAAACAAAAGGCCTAATTAACCTAATAATCAGCTTAGCCTCTAGAGCCAAATCTAGGGGCTTTTTCTTTTGCCTATATAAATAACCATAATATCCATTAATTAAGCCCTAGAGGCCTAGAAATGAATTCTAGGGCATTTAGATATGTGCCAATAATGGTTTTAAATAAGGAATATAGATACATGAGTCGCTTATTTGAATGAATACATGGTTAAAACGTATCAACGGTTACGTGGTTTTAAATCCATTTAGATTGATACACGTATCGCCTATTTAAGAATCAAACAAAATTATTAAAGCATCCCCATTAGAAGTTACAGCTTTAACGTGCACAAAACATGTTAACATACTTCACATAGGGTGGAGGCTATTGGTCAGAACTATGTTTGTCAAATATTTGCTATTGATAAGTCATGCTGCAGAGTGCTACAAAAGCTGTACTTATTTGTTATCAAGAACT
>JALEUF010000011.1 GCA_022781015.1 Caryophanales bacterium | reverse complement strand
TGTGAGCCTTTATGTTATAACCTGGACTTCATCGAAAACATAAAAAACGATGAACGTTATTTATCTTTGATAGATGAAGCGGTTTTTAGGATATTGAAGGCTAAATTTGAATTAGGATTATTTGAAAATCCTTCCTTTGATATAGATAAAATAAAAGAAAATGTCTTTACCGAAGAAGCGCTTCAGCTAACTTATATTGAAGAAAGCGAAGGGGCTACTTTATTAAAAAACGATGGAGTTCTGCCTTTAAAGAAATCTAGCAAGATATTATTAGTTGGTCCAAATGGCGATATAGCCCAACTTGGTGGGATTACTTATTATGCAGTTTTAGAAGATTATAAATATAAAGACGCAAGTTCAGAAAAGGCGATTACTCCGCTTGAAGCTTTAATAACTAGATTTGGCAAAGATAATGTTAGATTTGTTAAAGGATGCAATTTTTTAACCTATTTTGAAAAAGATGAAGAAAGAATAAAAGAAGATGCTTCTTGGGCCGATGTAATTATTTTTGCGGGAGGAAATAATTCTAGAGGCTATTCAGGAGGCGAAAACGGGGGAAAGAATAACCCCATGATGTCATTTGACGCGGTTACTTCTTCTGAAGGATATGATAATGATGATATAGGATTGCTACCTTCCCAAAAGAAATTATTTGATTTTATTAAATCCTTAAATAAAAAGATTATTTTCCTAGTTTATGGAGGTAAACCTCTTAGCCTTGAAAATGAATTAAGTGATTTGGGGGGTCTATTATTTTGCTATGGAGTCGGGAATAGAGGAAATCTAGCAATCGCGGATATATTGCTTGGTAAAATCAATCCTTCTGGCAGATTGCCGTTTTCTATAGCTAGAAACGTGGGCCAATTGCCTTGCTTCTATAACCATTATCTTCCAAAGGGAAATTATTCAAATCCAGGAAGCCTAACTAAATCTGGGCAAGATTATATATTTAGCTCACCAACCCCATTATTCCCGTTTGGATTTGGATTATCTTATTCTACATTTAGATACGAATCTTTAGATGTAGTTAGTAATGATGGAGTTATAGAAGTTAAAGTTAGGATTACTAATTTAGGCCCATTTGATGGGGACCATGTAGTTTTGATTTATGGGAATAATCTTGAGCAAGAATATGTCTGTATACAATCTAGGCGTCTTATTGGATTTAAACGCATTCATCTAAAAAACAAAGAGAGTAAGGTCATTGAATTTAGTTTTACTAAAGATGATTTTTATTATATTGGATTAGATATGAAAAAGACTTATCCAAATGGGGAAATTCAAATTGAAGTTGAATCAATTAAGAGGAGGACATATTTATGAATGAAAAAGAAATTTTAGATATAAAAGAAACTAGAAAATATATACATTCACGTTGGGAAGCTGCCTTAAATTATCCTGTTAAGGGTGATAAATATGCTCTTCCATATCCCTTTGTACCTCCTTGTATAGACGGGGATTTCCATGTCCTTTTCTATTGGGATACTTTCTATACGAATAGAGGAATGATTGCAGATGGCTATTTTGAATATGCTAAATATAATGTCGACAACCTTATATTCGCATTAGATAAATTGGGTTTTGTTCCTAATGCTTATAGCGAGAATCTAATCAAGTGGTGTTCGCAGCCCCCATATCTTCATTTCATGGTCAAGGATATATATGAAGTAAGTAAAGATAAGAAGTGGCTAGAAAAAGCCTATTACGCCTTAAAGAAGGAATATGAATTCTGGATGAAAGAAAGAATTGCACCGAATGGCTTAAACCGTCATCTACATAATAAATTAACTAAGGAAGATTTATGTGGTTATTATGATTATGTTGCTAAAGATAGACTTGGTTTACCTTTGGATATAGATCCTGATAAAAAAGCTGAATTAGGGGAATGCTATTGCGCCGATGCGGAAGCAGGATTAGATTTTACCCCACGTTTTCTAGACAAAGGAATATATATTAATCCAGTCGATTTAAATGCCAATCTATACGGCATGGAATTAGACTTGGCATCTTTATCCAAAATGTTTGAACCAAATAAAGAAAATAAGTTCCTAGAAGCTGCTAGATCTAGAAAAGAGAAGATGGACAAATTCATGTTAAGTGAAGACGGCCTATATTATGATTATGATTTCTCTAGCAAAAAGATATTTAGGGAAGATTATTGCTTTAGCGGCCAATTCATGCCTTTCATAACTGGATTATCTAAAAATAAAGATGCGGCTAGAAAATTATTAAGCCGCTTATCTTATCCGTATGGAATAGTATCTACTCAAAAAGATGAAAACGAAAAGATAGAATATCAAGCCGCCTATCCTTTCTCTTGGCCTTATGATAATTATTTAGCATATTGGGGATTAAAAGAGTTAGGAATGGAAGAAGAGGCTAAAGAAGTAGGGCTTAGATGGCTAAAGAATCTATCTATGACTTATAAAAGCACGGGTAAGCTATGGGAGACTTATGATCCTTTTATCGGGGGAAGGGCCAAAAAGAAAGAATATCCGGCAAATGAGATGATGGGTTGGACAGCAGGCGGATTCTCTTCAATCTGCGAAGACCTAGGTTTTGATTATAAATAAACGATTGTCATATTTAACACTTAAATATTCTTTTTTAATTACCAAAAAAGATAACTTTCATATCAATTAATTTTTCTTTGTTACTTTCAAATAAAAACATTATTTTTCCCTACATATTGGGTTTTCTTAATCATTTATTAACAATAAAAAACTAATTTAATAAGCCATTAAAAATAGTCATATTGACAATTTTGAACGTTTATAGATTAAAAAAGAAAAGAAAAAGTAAGCGCTTTCAAATATGTTTTAGTTAGTAATATTTATAGAAAGGGACTTTTCTACATGAAAAAGAAAAATATTTTAAGTCTTACTGTTTTGTCCTCATTGATGGCAATTGCAGGTTTTTCGTCTTTCAATCGTGTTTCGGCTGATTCCGTAGGTGTTCACGCCGCAGAGACGACCTCAACAACTATGCCAACTGGCTGGGAAGCATCAGGAGTGACTGCTGAAAATACAATCTCTCCTTATAAAGATCCTGTTCAAGGCAATTCAATCTTATTAAAAAGGACTGTTGCTGAAGTGGCCTTGATGGCTCGTAGTACATTAACTACAGTCAAACCAAATACCTATTACAACTTATCGGTTAATGCTAAGACAACGGGAGCGTCCCAACTTAAGATTAGAGTCGTTGAATATAAAGATGGAGCATCCGCTTTAAAAGCTACTGAAGTAATTAAAGTTACTACAGTTACTGGCGATTGGATAAGTCGCCCAGGTATGTTAAAAACAACACCTGAAACCAATGGCGTTGTTATCGAAATTGAAGCCACTGGAACTGGCGAAGTCTACGCTTCCAAGTTATTTGTTCATGAAGGTGTTGCTCCAACTGGAGTTATGACTGGAAGGACAAAATACTTTGAATCTACCCCTTCTAATCCAGATGCTTTCTTTGCTGGCCGCGACCAAAAAGTAATTGAAAAAGATTTACTCGATATTAAATCAGATGTATTAGCAAGCGATTCTGCAACTGGCTATAGCGCAATGAAACTTACTGCCGGCAGAGGTATTTACTTAAAGTTTGACGATTATAAAATTACTGGAAAATACATTCTTCGTTTTAAATATAAATATGTTGGTGCTGATGGAAATACTGAATTGATAGTTAAACTTGATGGCATAGACAATGCAGGCAATAGATTTTGGAGCACAAATCCTTTGCCAAAAGGAGGCTGGACTCCACACGGCTTATGGGATTCTTATGAAATCGAGTTCTCTGCCAAGGCAGGCGTAGCTGAGCCAATATTTGTTGCTCCATATGCAAGATTGAAGGCCGGAACTACTTCGAGCGCTGGATATTATTTAATTGATGATGTCGAGGTTCTGGATGAAAAAGGCAATAACTTGGTTGAAAATGGTGATTTCGAATTAAAAGAAAATGCCCCTGTTAATACAATGGGTTACGCGGATTTTGTCGAAGGCGCTAATGAGGCTAAGTGGGATCAATCTGTTTTTGCTCATATTCCAACCTCGGCGTATATTAATAATGGATTTGGAAATACTAGAGCCATTCATCTAGAAAACAGGAAGTCTCTTGGAATTTCATTACCAATAATAGCCAAAGGACAATATACCTTATCGTTTAAATATAGAACAAGTGGCGTTGCTAATATGAATGTTCGAATGGATGGCTTCAATCTTGCTGGTGATCAATTCTGGTCGGCTCCAGTGGCCGTTGCTAACACGAATGGGGAATGGTCTACGTCTACTTGCTCTTTTAAAACTTATAATGATGCCGGTGCAGCTGCTGATGTTTCTTTCATAATCTTTAATGCTGTTAATCCTATCGACCTTGATAACATTTCTTTAAAGGATGCAAGTGGAAATGAACTTGTATATGGCGGAAACTTTGATCCATTAATGGCTGGAGGGGCAAGTTACCTTGGAAATACAGGCGTCTATATGGATGACCAAGGTAATGTTGCTTATTCATCTATGAGAAATATAAGTCCTAATCATGGCGATACAGTTGATGGCTGGATAACGGTTAATCTCGCTGCCTTGGGAATGAATGTAAGCAAAACGAATGTACCTTACAATATTTCCTTTGAATATTATGGTGGAAATAGTAAATCTGTTGCACTAGTTACCGACCGTAACGTTACTGTTTCCGGAGAGAAAAGCAGAACAACTGCCTGGACTAAGGTAGAAACAACTTTAAATACTACGATGAATTCCGGTTATAACAACCAGGAAATCCGCATTTACGGCAACCATTACAATGTAAACAATTGCTACATTCGTAATATTTCTATAAAAGACGCTGATGGTAATGAATATTTCCATCCATTTGCTAACGGAACATCTATATTGCCACAGGGTTCATTTAGAGACGAAGCCGTTGAAGATAAGAAAGCAGTAGATGAATTTGTTGCAAATTACATAACTGCTCAAATGGGTGAAGATTATACCGCCATCCCTGAAGCCGATAGGGCTGGAAAGTGCCAAAATAAACTTAAAGCTGCAGAAGGAGCTTACAAACGCCTAACCAAGTCTCAAAAAGAGTTATTTGATAATAGCCCAGATTATGAAGCCGCTAGAACTGCCATGGATATGTGGAGAAGTGTTTCTTCTAAGACTTCCATTGGAATATTCGGTGGCAATGCTGCTTCTAATTCTACAACCATATTAGTATGTACCTTACTAGCGGTATCAGCTGTTGCTATTACTAGCTTCGTCCTTATTAGAAAAAAGAAACATAACTAATAGATATTAACTTATTCATCCAAAAGATCCTTTAGGCAAACCTAGGGGTCTTTTTTCAATATTTTTTACCATGTGTCAAATTGGTCTAATAAACACTCGAATAATACGATAAAATCTGCTACCATTATTACTAATGATAGCGGGTCAAAAACATACATTTGCATTGCTATAGTCGGAGGTAAGTATGGGTGCTATAACCTGTGTTTCTTTTAATGATTTGGCTTCTTTAGAAGGCAAGGATATAGAACCTGTTTTTATATATTTTGAAAAAAACGTTTATCAAGTTTCCTCCTGGTATGAATTGATAAAGATATTTTTCTACGAATTAAATCAAAAAGACAAAGGCAAGAGCATTATAGAAGATAATAAAAATGTCGAAATTTTTGGTGAAATGCGTATTTTTGATAGGGATAATCTTTATTTTGCTAAATCACAATATGTTAAATTTGGCACTGATTTATATGCCTCGATTGGCAGGACGGGATTGATTAATTTAAGGATTATAAAACTATTTCGTCAAGCATTTATGTTGGATCATGGAAATTTCCGCATATATGTCAAAAGATGCGGTGAAGAAATTTCTGCTAAAGAGTTAACACGATTTCAATTCGAACAAAAACTTAATAATCGCATTGTTAAAAAAGGCAGGGGATATGTCGCACATATTAACGGACTTATCTTGTCTCCTTGGGAAAAGTTACGGAATCGTATTAACAAGGAATTTAAAGTTAAAAAACTTATAGGCGATATCACCCTTGATGAGAACGAGATCGATCTCATTAAATGTTATATGTATGGCGAACTCCTTTCATTAGCAAACAAAGGCAAATCGTTTAAACCAAAAGAACCAATGGTTTTTACAACTGCCATGGTTTTATACGCCCAAAACTATTATTCAGAAGGTCGTTTTTGGAACAATATAGAAAAAGCTTTCGGGGTACCTGTAGATACGAATAAACAAAAATACATAACTGAGGCTTGCACCGAAACATTTAAAAATTACGGAAAAACTTTTACCAACGAGACCAAACGTCCAATTGATATTATTACTCTCCACTCCTTTGTTTCTACCCCGTGTGCTAATCAGTTTTTTAATTACCTATTTGATTATTGGAGATTAGATTTAGGAAGAAATGTTAATAACTTATACGATGAAGATGGCAAAGATAAATTCGACATATTGATAAATGAAATTAAACGTAATAAAGAAACTGGATTAAATGGATTGATGGTCCATACAAGCCTGGCCCTTATCCATAATCCTGTCGGTTGCAAAGTCAGATTGAAAAAATATTTAAATTTAATAGATTCTTGTTTTTGGAATAATGAGCCGATCCCTAACTCTAATACTAGACTTATCCGTCTTTTGAAGGAGTGGAGCGAGAATCCAAATGGGAATTTCCAAAAAGAATTTAGCAAAGAACAAAGGAAGAAAACAGGAAGAGGCGAAACGTTGCTTCTGCGCCCAACTCTTTTCGCAGATTTTGAAAAAGACTCATTCTCGCTTCATCTAAATAGGCAAATTATATTGGATTGCACAGAGGATGAAGCCTCACATTTATATTGGGCAGTTGATATTAACGGCGAAACACTTCAAGTAAATACTACTCCTTTATCAGGGAAAGCTGGAATTTATGTAGAACAATGTGCGATTAATGATTTGGAACCTACAATGATTTTCTCTTCTATCAAAGCGAATCTAGTAGGAAAGGATGGGAAGATATATTTGAACCGTGAAATCAAGGAGAGCAATATTCGTTTCTTTGATGAAAAAGGTAAATGGATAGATCATTCTAGAGGGAATTTGCCTTCCGGTCGTTTGTATATTTGCTATAAAGATAAGGACAATGTGCCTCAGCTTATTGGGAAAGACTTAATTGGATATTATCACCTTGACTATTATTTGCTGCCATATGAATTTAAAAAAGGGGATGTCCTAATTTTGAATGACGGAACAGCCCTGTGGGTTGGAGAAAGAATGGAAGAGGGACTTCTCGAAACTAGTTTAGTAGAAGGTGTTGAAGTAGATACCTTACCAGTTTATAAGAAACTGCCATTTCTGTTCTTTAGATGTAAAGAAAGCGATATTGATGGTTCTTTTATACTTGTTAATGATTCAAAAACTCCAATAAATCTATCAAGTTTGGATGTTAAGCCATTTAAAATAAATGACTCTTCAAAAGATAATTATGGTTATTTCCTAGATTTAAGTAATCGAGTTTTGAGCATAAAAGAGGGAAGAGTTTCTATCTTAATTAAGTTTAAAACCAGAAAGCAAATTACTAAGGATTTTTATTACCTGGATAATTTTAAATATGAATTTATCGATGCTCCTTATGTGTTTAAGCAAACGGGGACAATTAAATTTATATCAAGCATTCCAATAATTAGAAAATCGGAATTATGGGAATTTAAGAATGACTATTACGAGCTATCGTTTGATTTGGATCCATCTAGGGAAGAACAAGGCTTTAGAGTTAGCAATCAGAGATTGTTTTTACCTTATAGTCTAGGAGAAAAAGAAATTGAAGTCGCCATCAAGATTCCTGCTTTGTATTGGAGATTTTCTAATTCCGACGAATGGAATTACGAAAGGCCAATTGACCAAGCGCTTAGAAAAATGTCTGAATATATCTATATTGATACCCCATACGATAATGATTCAATATCTATTTTTGCCGATCTATCTAATCAAGAAATTGAGAGCGATGGAAAAATAAACAAGGAAATAAGCAAAGCCGGCCTTAGATTCAAAATAGGGGAAATAAAAAGTTACGAAACAAATTCTAGCGAAGATTCGTTACCTGTTAAAATCATATTCAACAACGAAGAATCGTTATTATTCGAGGTTAGATTCCACGCAATTCTTAAAAAAGATAACTCTTCAGTTTTTGCTGACTTTGATAAAAATGAAATATTTGGGCATTTAGAAATAATTGGAGACGGAGATTATAGTGTTTCGATTAACGGAAATGATGTTGATGTGAAAGACATACCTGTTGAAGATGGAGAATTTAAATATATTCACGAAGGGAAACTAATTGGAGGGAAATATGCTATTAGGGTTTATGAAAACCAAGAATTAGATGATGGCTTTGATGATAGCATTTCTATTCCATTAACTAAGGAACCGCTTTATTTTAAATTGCTTGATGTTTGTCATTTAGAAAATACTAAATTTAGAATCACAGGAATCAGGTTTATTTCTAACGAACAATACCTTCCTTTGCGAATAACTAATGACTCTTTTATTCGTATATTAGAAAGACTTGATATACCAGATTTGTTTGAAAAAGAAAAAGAAGAAAAGTTTGAGATTCTTATTGAGCAAGACAAGAGCGTTTTAGAAGGTAAAGATGCTATATGTTATAAAGGGGTGTTAGTGGAAGAAGGCTACTTAGGAAAGGAATTCTTTGTTTGCAATGTGATGGTTATTTATCCATCTAAATTGAATCCAAACGAAAAAATAGTCTTGAAGATGGAAGAAGAACAAGCGATTGACCTTTACTATAATCACAATATAGGAAAGATTGTGAACACAGATAATGATATTAGATACAAAAACTATCCAATGCTTAAATATAAAGAGATAATAGAATTAATCGATACTAAATATTCGCTTAACTTGGTCGCGGTGGAGGAGTAATATGGGTTTTAATGTTATAGAGTCATATCAAAGAATTGCTAAGCAATATAGGCAATATCTTCAAACGATGTTTAGTATTTCTGATCCTGAATATATGGATTTGTTTTCAAAAGCCTTATCTAGCGAAGGCCAATTTGAAAAAGGTCCTTATCTAGATGTCTCAAATTCTTTTGAAAAAGGAAAAAGCGTTAAAGAATTGGTCGATGAAGGAATTTTAAATAAAGGCTTTTTGAATATAACAAGATTCAAGAATATGGGACTTTATTATCACCAAGAAGAGTCACTAAGGAAGTCTATTGGTGGTGACAACATGATCGTTTCTACTGGGACTGGTTCTGGGAAAACTGAGTGTTTTTTGATACCTGTCCTTAACGAAATCATGAACGAAGTTACAAAAGCCAAAGAAAAAGGCGAAGAAATGGAACCTGGTGTTAGGGCTTTGATTATCTATCCAATGAACGCCCTTGCTAATGATCAAATGGACAGGCTAAGGAAAATCTTAATCGATTATCCAGATATAACCTTTGGTTCATATACAGGTCAAACCAAACACATGGAGAGAACAAAACGTGGTATTGAAGGTGCTTATGAACAATATATCCGTCTCCATGGCAAAAGAAGCGACGATCAACGACTAAGAGTTCCGCTTAAAAATGAAATCCTTTCTAGGGAAAGAATGAAAAAAGAGCCGCCCCATATATTAATAACCAATTATGCAATGCTTGAATATTTAATGCTTCGCCCGGAAGATAACGTGTTTTTCGATGGCCAATATGCGGGTCATTGGAAATTCATAATTCTTGATGAAGCTCATACTTATTCAGGCTCTACTGGTATTGAAGTATCTATGCTTTTACGTAGATTGCAAGCTAAACTAAACAACAATCTTAGTCATGAACTTCAATTCTTCTTAACATCTGCGACATTGGGCGATAAGGATTCCGATTTAGAAGTAATTCAATTTGGCGAAAATTTGACAGGCAGGCCATTCTTGAAACAAAATATCATTAGAGCCACAAGGATTGAAAGACTTCCCAAAAACATTAACTATGAATTAGATTCTGGCTTTTATTGTTTCGTTCATAAGCTCTTGGATGATGGGTATGATGAACATTCCGTTTTGTCTAAAATGAGAGAAAAATATCCAGAACTTTCATATGAAAACAATAATTTAGAGCACTCCCTATTTGAGATATTAATCAGGGATAAGACATATTGGAAAATTAAATTATATTTGGCACAACCTAAAAGTGTTTCTGCTATTTGTGAATATATGGGTTGGTCTAATTTAGAAATTACATCTTTTGTGGAAGTAGCATCTAGGGCTATTGAAAATGGAGAAAAACTATTTGATTCTAGATATCATGCTTTCTTAAAAGCAACTGAAGGTATTTTCATTACTTTAGCTCCGCATAAAACTCTTTCTCTTCACCGTATAAACCATGTTTTTGATGATAATGGAGATGAGTGGAAGGCGTTTGAAGCGGTAACTTGTACGTATTGTCATTCTATTTATATACTTGGCTATCAAAAAGATCATAAACTTGTTCAATATAATTCATCTGATTCAAACGACATCAAATGTGCCTTCCTTCTAGGGGATAAGATTGAAGATTTTGATGAAGACAATTCTTTAAAATCCAACAAAATGAAGGCTGAACCTTATGAAATCTGCCCTCATTGCGGATATTTACGTCATGCTAACGAAATTGGCAAAGGTGCTTGCCCTGATTGTGGCTCAACTGATTTTGTTAAACTTATCAAAGTAGAAACAACGGATGAAAAAGAAGGCAAAGTTACAAAGTGTGTAGCATGTGAAAACACAAATAATTTAGGCGTACTTAGAGGTTTCTTTTCTGGACAAGAAGCTTCTACTAGTGTTATAGGTACATCTCTTTTTGAAGAACTCCCAAGTCATGAAAAACATATAAAAATAGAAAATGAAGATTTTGATGATGGCTTTGGTGAACCTGGTGAAACGGTTGAAGAGGTGCATAAAGCTAAACAGTTTTTAGCGTTTTCTGATTCTAGACAAGCTGCCGCTTATTTTGCTACCTACTTCTCAACGTCTTATGATCAAATTCTCTTCGCTAGAATTATTCAAGAAGCGGTGTCCAAGCAAAACAATGCATCGCTTTCTCACTTTGTTTCTTATGTTGCTAAGTTATTGGAAGAAAATTCCATAGTACCATTCGACGAATATCTTGCTCAAAAGAGATCTCCTAGCGGTAAGCCTTATGACTATCAAAGACTTGCTTGGTCTGCAATTTTAAAGGAACTAATCGGCAATAAAGAGAGACGTTCTTTAATGTCGCTAGGTTTGCTTGGTCTTGATTTTGAGGAGAATATTACCTTTAAAGCGAATTCTAAATATTGCCTGAGCGCAGAAGAAGTTCGCAATATATGTTTGGCTTTTACTCTTGGAATGTTAACTGATGCGTCTATTGATTATCCAATTGGCTTTAATTTGGCTGAAAAAGAATATTTTACTTATAAAGGAATAGAAAACTCTTATTTAGAGAATGTTTCAGATGGAAGAACACGGTCATTCATTCCAAGCAAAGAAAACGGTTCTAATAAGAGATTCGAATACCTCTATCGTGTGCTTAAGGCAAAGAAACCTGACATTA
>JALEUF010000171.1 GCA_022781015.1 Caryophanales bacterium | reverse complement strand
ATATTCGTCAAGGAAAGCCACGATAAATGGCATCTTTTCCAATCCATTAGGCTCGGCATATTCCTCGTTATATTCCCTAATTCCTGAAACAGTCGCATTTTCAAGCATCTCATAACGTCTTTCCATTTCATCGCAAAGCTTCTTAAGACAAATCTTAGCTTCCGAAGCAGTCTTGATAATTGGACAAAGCAAATGAGGCAAATCCTTATATTTAGATAATTCAACGCGTTTTGGGTCGACCATGACTATCTTCAAGTCCTCAGGACGGTTTCTCATTATCAAAGTCATGATGACTGAATGCATGTAGATAGATTTACCTGAACCTGTCGTACCTGCTACTAACATGTGAGGGAATTTGGATAAATCGGCTGAAACGACTTTTCCTTCGATATTGACGCCAAATGGGATATATAGATTCTTCCCTTTTCCGGTAGGCATGCCATCAATTACTTCCTTAAAGTCGACGATGCGGGTGTTTTTATTGGCAATTTCGATTGCAGATGTATCTTTTCCTGCGACCATTTCGGCAAATCTAGTAGGGACGCCACCAAGTTTGACTCCGATATCAACCATGCATTTGCCTAATCCAGAGACGGAGAAATTATCATCGCATTTGACATCATATCTTGTAACTGAAGGCCCAATTACATAAGAAACGACATGGGCACCAATCTTTAAATTGGAAAAAATATCATTAATTAATTCACTATTATGGCTACATTCTTCTTCCATCTGGGCTTTATTTTGGGCATCATCATGAACAACTAATAAATCAGTCCCAGGGAAAGTATATCTTGGCAAAGGTTTTGCCTTCTTAAATAAGGCATTTTGTTCTGCCGGAGCACTATTTTGATTATTAAGCGAGGCTATTTGAACTGGTTCGGGTTTAATTTCTTCCATTGGTTTATTTTCAACTAACCTAGCCTCTTCCATAGGCTTGCTAAAAGAAGAAGAAGTAATTATTGTGGTTTCTAGGTTAAGGCTATCCTTCCTAGAATCATTTTCTGCTTCTTTAATAAAAGAACTATCATTAACTTCAGTTTTATCCTCAAATACAGACATATTTTGATTTGTTTTAGTTTCTTCGTTAACGATATTCCCCAAAAGAGGATTAGAAACAACATTGCTTTCTTCTTTTGTTTCTTCAATCGGAGCTTCTTCTTCGGCCTCCGCTCCTTCTTCCTTAACAAAAGAAGGCTTAGAAATAGATGACTGTGTCTGTGCTTTTTCTTCCTTGATTTCAGGAATAATTGGCTTAGCTTCTTCTTTTTCTATAACAATATCTTCGTTGCTAATAGGGGCGGAAAACACTGCTTCACGTAATCCGGAAGTCGAAACGGAATTATTCGCATAGAGATTTGGGGAAGGATTATTTATCTCGCTTGGACCTAAATCGGAAAAGGATGGCAAAGGTGAATTGGAGGCTTTCTTTCTAGAAGGAAGAGGAACATCCCCTGCTGGCTCGAAAACAAATGAAGACAAGGGATTTTCGACTGGTTTATCTTCAAAGAAGGAATTGTCTTCCTCTTCAGGAGCAATAATAGGTTCTTCTTTTTTATCTTCTACTACACGTTCTACCTTATTGGCTTCATATCCATCAATATTGAATTGTTCAATTTCTTCTTGGTTAGATTTTTTAGCCTTAGACAAAACTCTTCTAGCCTTCATTAATTTAAATAAAGATATGAATTTATCTAGGAAAAGGAAGATTATTAACAATAATCCTAATATAGATAAAACCAAGATTACTAGCCATAACCCAGTTGATCTAAACATTATTCCATCAAAGAAATATCCGATTAATCCTCCACCGCTAGAAAAATCAAATGGGGCCTTCAAGGCTCCTTTTTCTGCAAGTAAGGAATCAAAGAAAGGTTCTAATGAACTAGAAGAAATATATTGTTTATTAAATATTATCGAGAATAAGGACGATAAAAATAATAAGGAAAACACTAATCCGATATAGTGGTAATAGCGGATTTTAAATAAAGGCGATAGCAAAAGGAAATATATTCCTAGAAAAATAATGAATGAGCAAATCAAAATATGCCCAATCATGCCAAATAGGCAAACAAAAGGATAAGCTAACGGATAAAGGTGGGTTCCTGGAGACAATAATATCAATAATCCAATCAAAGATAAGAAAAATCCACCCAATTTCTTTATATTTTTTTGATAGTCAAAACGTTTCATATTACCCTCTAAAATAAATAAGCAATAAATAAATTATTTAGAATTAAATTTCGATAATAAGTGGG
>JALEUF010000140.1 GCA_022781015.1 Caryophanales bacterium | reverse complement strand
CTAGTGCCGGGGTTGCCATTACCTGTGCGATTATTTCTTGCTTGACCCATAAAGAAGTTTCTCCAAATGTCGCCATGACTGGAGAAGTTACTTTAAGGGGGAAAGCCCTTCCTATCGGGGGATTAAGAGAAAAATCCTTGGCTGCTGCTAGAAGCGGAATCAAGGAAATCATTGTTCCTATAGATAATAAGAAAGACGTTGAGGAACTCCCTGAAGAAGTTAAGAAAGTCTTGAAAATTACCTATATGAAGTGTGTAGATGATGCCTTAGCTAGGATATTTGTAAGCAAATAATTATGGTTGATTTCAAGAAAGTAAAATTTGTTACTTCCTGTGTCGATGTTTCTTTTTCCCCAAGAGATAACATCCCTTGCTTATTGATATTAGGTAGGTCTAATGTAGGCAAATCCAGTCTAATAAATGCCTTGGTTGGCCAAAAAATAGCCTTCTCTAGCAAAAAGGCAGGCAAGACTAAATTATTGAATTATTTTCTAATCGACAATAAGTTCTATTTGGTCGATTCTCCTGGATATGGTTCGACTGGATATGCAACCAAGGATACAATCCAATTCTCCTCGATGGTCGAATCTTTCCTAGATCATTCTAACTGCAAGGGCATTATCTTGCTTCTAGATCTAAGAAGAACTTTAGGAGAAGATGATATTGCCTTTATTAGGTATCTAGAGAATTCAGGCCATGATATCATTACCATCGTTACTAAAGCCGATACATTAAACCAATCTAGCCTTCATAAAGCCAAGATGGAAGCGATTAGAGTTGGGTTAAACGAACCTTTGTTCTCAGATCTTGCCTCAAAATCATTAACAAAGATTAGAGCTACCATCGCTTCCTTAATTTCTAAGTAAAATTGTTCACCTTCGCGGTGAACTTTTTTATTTTCTTCTTGTTATAAGGATTAATAAAACCCATAATATTGACGTCGATGAAGTAGAAGGGATTTACCTATCTTTCTAAGTAGAGAGCCTAGTAAGGTGAAAGTAGGCTAGAAAGAAGTAATGAGTCAGCTACGGAGGCTATTTATCTTTTTTAGAAAAAGAAAAAGAGAGCTAGATAGACAACCTATCTTGAATTTGGGTGGTACCGCGATAATTCGTCCCAAAACAAGGGACTTTTTATTTGGAGGAAATCTATGTTAGACACCCATTATGAGCCTAAAAAAGTTGAAGAAGGGAAATATGAATCCTGGAAGGATAAGGGATATTTTTCTTGCGGAGATAAAACTAAACAACCATTCTCATTAGTTATACCTCCCCCAAATGTCACGGGGAAATTACATCTAGGACATGTAATGGATACAATTCCTGATGATATTATTGCTAGATATAAGCGAATGATGGGATTTGATGTCCTTTGGGTACCTGGAGTTGACCATGCAGGAATCGCAACCCAAGCCAAGGTTGAGGCTAAGTTAAGGGAATCTGGAATTTCTAGATTTGACTTAGGAAGAGAGAAATTTGTCGAGACTACCTACAAATGGAAAGATGAATATGCAGCGACCATCCATAAACAGTGGGCTAAAATCGGACTTTCCGTTGATTATAACCATGAAAGATTTACCCTTGATGAAGGTTTATCCAAGGCTGTTAGACATGTCTTTGTCACTTTATATAATGAAGGGCTTATCTATCAAGGTGAAAGGATTATTAACTGGGATCCAGAATTACATACTGCTTTATCTAATATAGAAGTAATCCACCAGGATGATGAAGGTGAATTCTATTATTTCTATTATGATGTAGTTGATAGTGATGAAAAGCTAGTCGTTGCGACTACTAGACCTGAAACGATGTTTGGCGACCAAGCCATATTTGTTAATCCAAAAGACGAAAGATATAAGCATTTAATCGGCAAGAAGTGCATTAATCCTGCAAATGGGGAAGAACTCCCAATCATGGGTGATAGCTATGTCGACTTATCTTTTGGAACAGGTGCGATGAAAGCTACCCCGGCCCATGACCCAAATGACTATAAATTAGCAAAGAAATATAACTTGAAGATTGTTAAGGTACTTGATGAATCAGCAAGGATGAATGAGAATGCTAGTAAATATGCTGGGTTAGATAGATATGAATGCCGTAAAGCCTTGGTTAATGATATAAAGGAAAACGGACATCTACAAAAAATAGAAAAATTCGTCCATAGTGTCGGACATTCCGAAAGAAGTGGGGTAGTTGTCGAACCAATGTTATCAAAGCAATGGTTTGTAAAGATGAAGCCTCTTGCAGATAAAGTCATCGAAATGATGAATTCCAAAGATAAGATCAATTTTATTCCTAAGAGGTTTGAAAAAGTACTTACTAGATGGATGTCAAATTGCGATGATTGGTGTGTTTCCCGTCAATTATGGTGGGGACATCG
>JALEUF010000114.1 GCA_022781015.1 Caryophanales bacterium | reverse complement strand
TATAACATTAGCAAAATCATCAAAATAACCTGATTTTTCTAGGCCATATGTAGTAACTAACGTTGGGATAATGGTCTTCTTATTTTTGTTATAACTGCTAAGAGATTCTACTTTATTCATTAAATTCAAGTGGTAGTCTTTATCTACTTTAAATTCTTTATTATAGAATTTCATCTCGCAAAGATTGATAACTCCATCCTTGCGTTCGATTACTAAATCTATTTGTGAGCCTTTTTTATTTTCGTCTCCTTTGCTGCACCAAGAAAATTGCATAGTGTTTATCGCTCTTATCCCTAAAACGCTCTTTAAAGTTGGGAAATGATATAGGCAGAGGTTTTCAAAAGAACGACCGGTCCAAGAAGTTTCACCAAAATCATAGAAAACGTTCTTGTTTAATGAGGTTTGGCTATGGACAAATTTAAGGTAGAACAAACAAAACGGATCTATAACCTTATAATGTTTTTTGTTTTTGCTAGCCATATATGGCACATATTCAATAATGAAGTCGCTTTGGACTAAGGCTTTTAAACAGTTACCAATTAACTCTCCATCTGATATGCCAAGCTGTTCTAATAATTCTTTTCTAGTGTAGCCCTGGCCACGTTTTGCTAAGGCCATTACCATCTTTTTTGCTAATTTGTTGTTATCGAAAGTCGAATTAAATAGATTATCAAACTCAAGTCCTAGTTTGGCATCTTTTTGAAAGAACCAATTATCAATGTTCTCTTCTATTGAAGAATCCCCGTTATAGTAATTTAGATAGTAGGGGATACCGCCTAATATCATGTCTATAAGCGCTATGTTATATTCAGATGTCCTTATTCCTTTGTTAATTAGGAAGTCCCTTGTTTCTTTTAGGGTAAAAGGAGACAAACGGATGCTATAGGTTAAACGTCCATATAGACCTCCATGGGCGTTTATTAAATGATTCATAATCCATGAAGTGGCAGAACCGCAAACAATTACCATTAAGTCTTGTTGCTTGCACCCATAGTTATTCCAAAACCACCCAAAAGAAGGAATGAAATTAGAACGTGGCGTGTCTAGCCAAGGAAGTTCATCAATAAAGACAATTCGCCTTTGTCCATTCTTTTTACTCTCCAAGAATTCAATTAACAAAGTAAAGGCTTCTATCCAGGTCTTTGGCTTTCTTTTTGCTTGCATGCCCTGTGAAAGAAGGGAGCCATAAAAAGCATCCAATTGAGAATTTAACTTTCTTGCATCGATCTTTTCTAATTCATCAGGAGACATTCCTGTGTGGGTAAAAGTGATTTTATCGGCAAAGTATGTGTCTATAAGGTATGTTTTTCCAACTCTTCTTCTGCCATAGATTGCAACTAATTCTGGTTTGTTGCTGTTATATAAGCGATTTAATTCTTTTGCTTCTTTTTCTCTACCAATTAATTCCATATCTAAAACCACCTTCTAGTTAAATGGTATTCGCTTGTTAAAATCAAATCAACGTTTTTTGAGTATTTCGGTTGAAAATCCGACTGAAAGTATCAAAAAACTATGTGAGTTGAGTGAGTTTTTTGAGTGTTTTTGTTAAAAATCCGACTGAAAGTATCAAAAAACTATTTTTGGAATAATAAAGGTAATGTAACACAAAACGTTGACAACTGTGTTACGATTTATGTATCTTGAGATTAGGAGGAACGCTTATGAATTTTTATACAGTTAGGGATTTAAGGACAACTCCCAAAAGTATTTGGGAAAATTTGGTAGCCGATGGAGAAGTTGTTATTACTAATAACGGTAAGCCTACTGCCATTATGCTTGATATTTCTGGGGGCAATTTTGAAGAAATGCTAAAAGCAATTCGCCAGGCCAAAGCCATGATTGCTTTTAATTCGATGAGATCAAAAGCTGCATCTAAAGGTTACATGAGCGAAGAAGAGATTCAATCTGAAATTGATGCCGCTCGTCGCGGAGAATAATTTTCTATGTTCGTTGTAATTGATACTAATGTATTGGTATCTTCTCTTCTATCAAGAAATGGTGCACCAGCTGCTGTTATTGGCATGGTTTTAACTGGAGAAATAGTGCCTTGCTACGATTATAGGATTCTAAATGAATACAAAGAGGTATTAAGAAGGCCTAAGTTTGATTTTGAAGAAAACGATATAGAAACGTTAATTGGCTGGATTGAAGCCTATGGATATTCGGTTGTTCCAAAACCGTTACCTGATGATTTTGTTGATGTTAATGATAAAAAGTTCTATGAAGTTGCGAAATTTTGCGGGGCAATTTTAGTAACTGGAAATTTGAAACACTTTCCACATGACCCACTTGTTATGAGCGTTTCAGACTTTTTAGCACATCGTAAAAATTAATATCAAGAACCTTTTTCTATACAATTCATCTTTTGTGTATGCTTTTTGGTTCTTTTTACTTTCTCTATATGTTTTGTTCATCTAAAATGAACAGGCTATGAAAAAATCACTTATTTCTTTTGTATTAATGTCGCTAGTAGGAATGACTCTAACTTCCTGCAATATATATTCCCCGTTTCTTAGTAAAAGTAATTCTAGCGAGGATAGTTCATATTCTCCATTTACCCGTCCTGAAACTAGTGATGCTTATTATAAGGTCGATCCTGCTTCTTTCCGTCCATATTCTCTTCAAGACATCAACAATAGTTACGGGACTGACGCGGTGCCTTCAACTGGGAATGTTAAATTATTAGTCCTCCCAATAGAATTTAGTGACTATGCCTTCTCTTCTTCTTTCCTTACTAATCTGAATACTGCTTTAGTCGGGAATAGAGATGATGGCTCTACTGGATATTGGGAATCTTTATCTTCTTATTATAAAAAATCTAGTTTTGGTAAATTGAATCTATCTTTTGAGATTGCTTCTATCTATAAGCCAAATATGACTGCTTATAATGCTTATAGCAAGTGGGGCTCAAGTTCTTCTAGTAGCGATAATGGAACTACTTTAATTGAAGCGGCATTATCTAAATATTCTTCATCCCATTCCACTAAGGAATTTGATTCTGATGGCAATGGCTATATCGATGGGGTAATTGCAGTTTATTCTTGCCCAAATTACACATCAGGCAATCTTAATTTCCAGGATAAAACTGGTTATTATTGGGCCTATACTTTCTGGGCTGATAATGATCCAAATCCATTAAATCCGACTTTATCTAGCTATTTTTGGCTTTCCCAGGATTTTCTAGTCAATCAACATGGTGTCGATGCCCATACATTAATCCATGAATTTGGCCATATGATGGGATTAGATGATTATTATCCAGATGGAACTAGCTTTAACCCAACTGGCGGATTACTTATGATGGACGCTAATGTTCTTGATCACGATTCCTATTCAAAATCCATATTGGGATGGATGGATCCGATTGTCGTGGATGATGATTGCACGATTGATATTGGGCCAGCTAATTCAAGCGGGGATTGCATTATTGTACCGACTTCTAAATTCAATGGTTCTGTCTATGATGAATATCTACTCATTGAACTTTATACACCTAATCTATTAAATGAACTTGATTCAAAAACTGCCTATAGTAGCATTGGCAAGGGATATTCGATTCCTGGTATAAAGATTTATCATATCGATTCTAGGGTTATGGAGTTAACAGTAAGCGGGGTTACTAATTATTCAGTCAATGCCGCTTATTACGATAAGCCTGTATTGAAACCGAATGGACGTACATTCTATAAGATTGGGGCGACTAATTGCCAAAAGGTTGCTTCCTATGCGAATAAATCCTATTCACTAATTCATTTACTTGAATCTAGTGGCATATTTACCTTTAAAAGAGGTGGGTACGGGAATGATTTGACTTTATTTAGATCCCATAGCGTTTTTGATATTACAAAATTTAAATCGTTCTTCCCTAATGGAACAAAGTATAATAATGGGGAATACGTTAATGTTGAAATCGATATTAACGAAGTAAATTCCTCTAAAGCTAATTTAACCTTTAGATTCGTATAAGGATAATTATTGATGTCGAAAAAAAGAGATTCCTCAACTTTATTAGAAAATAGAAAGGCTCACTTTCTCTATTTTCTTTCTGATTTTTTAGTAGCGGGTTTAGTATTGACCGGGACTGAAATCAAGTCATTACGTGCTAGAAATGCTTCTTTAAGCGATTCTTATGTCTACTGCAAGAACGGGGAAGCTTTTATAGCCAATATGCATATTGCCCCTTATAAAGATGGGACTTCTTTTAATGTTGATCATCTTCGTGACCGTAAGTTATTACTTAATAAAAAAGAAATAAAAAAACTAGAGGCTAACCTTAAGCAAGGCGGATATACCTGCGTCCCTACAAAGGTATTTTTATCTCATGGCTACGCGAAAATGGAGATAGCCCTTGCCAAAGGTAAGCAAGCCCATGATAAAAGAGATTCCATAAAAGAAAGAGATGACAAACGTTATATCGATAAGATGAAAAAGCAAGGAGCTAGAGCCAAAGATGAATAATTTTGCTTCTTTTACTGATACCCCTTCATTACATTTAGAGAAAGCCTTAAAGAAAGCAGGGATTAATCCTAGCTGCTCTTTAATTAAAGTTACTGGTAGCAATGGCAAGTCTATTACTAGCTCTATTTTATTATCGCTTTATTCACATGCTGGTTATAAAGTAGGGGCTTTGCTGCATCATTATCTAGATGATGCAGATGATAATCTTCTTTTTAACAACAAAGTAATTCCAACTTCATTTATAGAATCTAGTATCAAGAAATACCAAAAGATTATTTCTAAATATGATTTATCTAAATTTGAGGTCATGACCTTAATATTTTTAGCCTATCTAGAAGAAAATAAGGCCGATATAGCCATTATCGAATTAGATGAAATATATTCTCAAATTAGTTTTCTAGATGGGATGAATGAAATATTAAGTATTGTTACTTCCTTGACTCTAGACCATACAGAAGAATTAGGATCCACTTTATCCTTAATTGCTTCTTCATATGCATCTAACTTCTCCTCCTATAGCAAGATTCTTATCCCTAAGTTAGATGATGATATAAAAAGATTATTCTTTGATATTGCTAAACAAAATCAATCTACTTGCTTTGAAGTCGATTCGTTCTTTAATTACCATCTAGATAAAGACATGTCCTTCTTATTTTCTTATAGGCCGTACGGGGAATTAAAGATTGCATCTTCGTCTATTTCTTATTTATTTGATGCTTCTTTAGCCTTGGAGGCGATTAATATAAATAAGGATATATATCCTGTTTCTAAAGAGAAGATAGAAGAAGGATTACTTGATTTAATTAATCTAAACGAAGGAATTAGGAAAGGTGATTTGATTCTTTCTAGCGCTTCAAATCTAGAAGCCTTGACCTTATTATCTAAATCTTTAGCAACTTTATCTAAAGGAAAGCCAATACATTGTCTTTTGTCATTGCATGAACAAAAGAACATATCATCGATTCTTTCTTTTGTTGCTAATGTAGTTAATTCAATTACATTTACCAGGGCTTCTTCTAACTGCAGGAATGAATTTGGATATTCTTTATATCTAGAAGATTATCCTTATATAGATTCTCCTTTAGAAGCCTATAAAAAGATAAAAGAAACATATCCAGATGATGTTATTTTGGCATGTGGGTGTCATGAAATTGTCGAAGAGTTCAAATAATGAAAGAGGAAGAACCGAAGATAGATGAATCCTTGTTAACTAAGGAACAAAAAGAAGAATTAGAGAAGAAGCCGATTAATCTTTCCTATCTAATTTTTGTAGGGGTAATCATTATCTTGATGATTGTCTGCATTGTTACAATTTGTTTACTCAATAAATGAAAAAATTTACATTGATTAGATTTTGTTTAGTCTTAATCAATGAAAGAAGAAGAAACTATGACAGTGTCTAGTAATCATAGATTTACTATGTAATTTTTCATAATAGAATATTGCCAATTTAGGAGACAGTTATGGATGAGAAGGAATATAGCAAGAAGATGGAAAAAGAAGATATGGATGCCTATTATTCCTTAGCCCTTTCTACCTCAAATGAAGAAACCTTAAAGGCCTTCGAGTCCCAGTCGGAAAAGAATTCTTAATTTAGAATCCATGGTTTTTAGCCCTTAATTGGGCTTTTTTAATTGCCTTAAGGGTAGCCTTTTTGCTTTTCCAACCGTGAACAAAAGTTTGCAATGCAAAAAATTGTCCACGAAAATAAGAAGAAAATGTGAACAAAAATTTGCAAAACAAATAATTGTTTGCCTTTTGAACTGCACATTAATCGTTAGTGTATAAATTATACAGTGAAGAAAGACATTCTAAAGGGGGGTGCTCATTAAAAATGTCTTCAGTCAAAGAATGCGAGATAGATTTTAATAAAGGCCAATTTCCGCCTTTTCCTATAGCTAGATATTTACTAGAAAAATAAGAAAAGTATAATTTCTTTATGGAAAAAACAAATATACATTCTCTATCTTTTTATCAAATATATCCTCGCTCATTTTGTGATTCCAATGGGGATGGAATTGGGGATATACAAGGGATAATATCCAAACTAGACTATCTAGCATCTTTAGGAGTAGATGTCATTTGGCTATCCCCAATATATGATTCTCCTTTAGTAGATATGGGTTACGATGTAAAAGATTATTATAAAATCCATAAAGACTATGGGACGATGGAAGATTTTGACCTT
>JALEUF010000058.1 GCA_022781015.1 Caryophanales bacterium | reverse complement strand
GGTTCGCTAGAAATAGGAGAGGAGGAAGAAACTGGCTCGTTGCAACCTACTAATAAAGTTAGAAGTGGCAATGAAATAATTAATGATTTTTTATTCATATAAACTCCTAGTTTTGTAAGAGACAATCGCGACCAGCAGTTACAACGAGATCACCTCTTCCGGGGGTGTATTTAATTTTCTTTAGTATTATTTCAGTCTCTTTATTTGGATTTTCGGTAATTTCTATTGAAATTGCTCCATCCGTGACGGTGTAAGTACCCTTTATATTGGCTTTTTTTATATTAACCATTTCAAAAGTTCCACTTGTACCATTTTCATAACCAAATGAGATTGAAGTAATGCCTCCATTGGGTGCGGTAACCCAAGTATTTTCTCCAATGAATGCAGCGATGCCTTCATCAGTTGTATCATAAACCTTGACTTGTTTAGTTATTGACTTGCTCTCTCCTAAAGTCTTAGAAGTAGCTTTAATTGATAAGGTGGATGCCTTGGTTGTATTTAGTTTGTAATTAAAAGCGGTTTCAGTTTTTGTGACTGTAGCAGAATCATCACCGCTGATAGAGAAAGAAATATCATCAGTAGCATTTTCTCCACCGACTTCGATTGCAAATGGAGTTTCTCCTTTTAATACGGCTCCAGGCAAATATTCATTATCTTTGACAAAAACGCTAGTTGTAGCGACAAGCTCTGGGAAAGCAATGGAGGTAATCTCGTTTGCAATAACACTAATTTCAATTTGGATATCTTCGATCTTTGTTGTCTTAAAATGAAGCGTATAACTACCAGCCTTCTTTAAGATGAATTTAGTGGCGTCATCTTCTTCAACTAATTCATAGTAAGAAGAGCAGTCTTCGTTAGCAGTGTTTGTAACGTTAAATAGCTTTACCTTATCGATATTTTCGTTCTTGCTAGCAAGATTTTTGGTAACTCTAATAAAATATGGTGTATCTAATGATTTGATGTTATCTTCAACTGTTCCTAGTTTAGTAGTAGAGAAACCAATTGATAATTCTTCTTCGTTTTGGAAGAAATATTTATCAAAATCCAAATCGGAATTTGCTCTAGTTCCGACTTCTTGGTTAAAGTTAACAATATATTCAAAATTCTTGTTTCCTTTGACCCCTGCGTTAGATTCAAAAGCAGCGAAGGTGCCCTCTGCATTAATTAAAGCCCCATCATTATTGAAAGATAATGTTAATTGATATTCGTTAAATACATCCTTATCGACATCATCTTTAGTTGTTTCTTCTGCACTTAAAGAATAGGTATTTTCTTCTTTGTTAACATGGCCATTTTTGAATTTATCAAGATAATTGGCCGTGATATAAGCAACTGGGTTAGATTGGTCTTTCTTATTTAACGAAGTTGTAACAACATTAAACAAGCCGTTAGCAAAGATGTTGTTAGTGTTTTCTTCGCTTATTTCGGTTCCGACTTTTTCTCCTTTGGATTTTAACGAATTGACTTCATATTTATCATCGGCTTTTGAATAATCAGAAACTTCTTTTACAAAAACACCATTTGCAATTCCATAATTAGTCTTGGTCTTGGTGATTTCTTCAGTATCGTTTGTAGCAGAATTGATTCTTTCTTCTTCAACTGACAATACTTTATTAGCAAAGAAGGATAAGGTGTTATTTGATGTAGAGTATCTAGTATTTTTTAATGTTTGGACTCCATCGACTTCGACTTGACGATATTCATTTTCTCTAATTGATAAAGAGGATTTGATTGTCTTAGCGGATACTAAACTAGATGCATTCATTAAGGCCTGCTTAACTTGAGCAAGATTAGCATTATCTTCAATTAAAGAAGTAGAAGATTCGCTAGTGGTTTCACTTGTAGTTTTGCTTGTTTGGCTAGATGTAGTAGACCCTGTGTCAGTTTTTGTGACTTCAGAAGTTCCTTCAGTCGAACTAGTTTTAGAAGAAGAAATCTCAGTTCCACAGGAAGATATTCCTAAAGTCAAAATAGACGCGCATAAAGTAAATAATAGTTTTTGTTTCATTTTATATATTGTCCTTTGTTATTTATTAATACCGTAATGGAATTCTTTAACTCCGCTAAACCAATTCTTTTCATACATTGGTAAAGCTTTTTCTGCTTGGATATTTAAAACTGTGTTTGGAACGCTTCTAATCGCACCAGATTCAATCTCGACTACTGTTGATGGAATATATAATTCTTCTAAAGAAGTATCTCTATCAAATAATCCGGTTTCTAATTTCTTAACACTGCTTGGGATAGTAAACGAGGTTAAGGAAGTGCAAGATTGGGCAAATCCTGATTTTAATATGGTTGGGGAATTTTCTAGTTTGATAGAAGCTAAAGAAGAACAAGAATCAAATGTAGCGCCTTCCATTATTTCTACACTAGATGGAATGGTTACTGAGGTTAATGATGTTGCTTGGAAGAAAGCCCCATCCCCAATATAGGTAACTGAATTTGGAATAGTAATGGAGGCAAGGTTAGTTGCATCTCTAAAACATTGTCCTGCTAGGATTTTAACTGATGAATCCAAAGTAAATGCAGTGGCTTTGTTATCAACCATTCCGATAAAGGCATGATATGGATCGGCTTCGTTTCCGATGTAATTGCCGTTATCCTTTACGTTATAGGTGAAGCTTGAAGCGGAATCGAATTCAGTGAATGCATAATAACCGATTTCTTCAACTGAACTTGGTATATCTAATTTGGTTAAGGCAGCTGCTCCAGAGAAGGCCTCGTGTTCAATTGCTTTTAGCCCATTCCCGTTAATCGTGCATTCTTTTAGGGATTTGCAACCACTGAAGGCATATTCAGAAATAGTCTTTACTGAGCTTGGTATAGTAATCGAAGTAATAGAAGTACCTCTTAATGAGCTTCCTCCAATTGTAACTAGGCCTTCGTTTAAGGTAATGCTAGTAACGCTAGATTCACTTTCTAATAAGGAACCGCCAAGTACTTTGGTATTCTCGTGTAATTTAATAGAAGTAGGTGAAACATTGCCTTTGTTAAGCCTTAACGCTAAGACGTATGGATTAGTTTCATTGCCTAAATAATCAATTCCTTCATAGGTGGTGGTCACTAGTTTTTCGGTAGAAAAATTATTCCCCCCAATTTTTTCGATCGAATTAGGTATCGATATATTTTTTAGCCCCTTACATCCAGAAAAAACGGCAGAACCGATTTCAACTAGCCCTTCAGGCAAGGTAAGCGTTTCTAGATATGGGATATTTACGAACGCGTAATTATCTATTTTTCTTAATGAGCTTGGTAAAGTAATGTCATCAAGGTTAGTGCAGCCAAAGAAAGCGCTTTTTTCTATTTCCCTAACACCTTCATTAAGGACTAGCTTTCTCATTTTCGTCATGCCTTCAAATGCATTTTTGCCAATTCTAGTGACTGGTTTACCTTCATAAGTTGAAGGGATTTCGACTTCTTCGACATTGCCACTGACTTTCAATAAAATGGCTTCATCTCCAGCAATAGCAAATTTTAGATTTAATTGATTTGGGTCGACTGAAGAAGTGCTATCTTTGCTAGACTCAGTTGTAATGACGGTTGAACTTTCTTCCGTTTCTGTATTAGTTTGACTGCTACTTGAAGTGCTTTCTCCTGCACAGCTAGCGATCCCTAGAATAAGTGGAAGAGTTAATACAACTAATGATTTTCTTTTCATACCTGCTCCAAAATTCTCACTATTTTACTCCTGCTATAAAAATAATCTATTTATTTTTCGATTGGAAAATTCTCATATTCTTACATTGATATAATTCGATTATTGTTTGATTTAAAAAAAGAAGCGACCCGTGTAGCGGTTTTGCTATTTTCTAAAACACTTTTTGACAAAAGGAAGTATACTACGTTCAAGAAGGAATTAAATTTAATGGAAAAAGTAACTCTTATAACCGGTGCCGGTGGTGGCCTTGGCAAGGAATTTGCCTATATTTATGCTAAAAACGGCAACAATTTGGTTTTGGTTGATGTTGACGAAGCAGGTCTAAAGGAAACCGAAGCCTATGTAAAAGAAAAAAGCCCTGATACTCAAATTGATTTATTAGTCGCGGATTTATCTTTAATCGATGATTTGCAAAAGGTTTTCGATTTTACTAAAACCAATGGATATTTCGTTAATAATCTAGTTAATGCGGCCGGGTTTGGTGATTGCTGTGATTTCAAGGATATGGCCATTTCAAAACAATTAAAGATGACTGAAGTCAACTGCAATGCCCTTTTATATTTCACTCGTGTATTTCTTGACGACATGCTTAAAAATGATGAGGGGCATATCATCAATATCTCTTCTATAGCAGGATTAGTTCCTGGGCCATATATGTGCACTTACCACGCTACTAAAAGCTTTGTAGCAATTCTAGGTGAATCAATCGCCTATGAATTAAGGAAGACCAATGTCCATCTATTGACTCTTTGCCCTGGTCCATTTAATTCGAAATTTGTATCTAAAGCCCATAACGACTATACATTCTCGAAGATTAAACCTTATAGTTCGCTAGATGTCGCTACTTATGGTTATAAGAAATCAATTAAGGGGAAAGACTTTGCCATCATGGGATTTAAAAACAGGTTATCTTGCTTTGCCCCAAGATTCTTCTCTAGAAAATTTGTGACTAAGGTATCTGCTAAACAACTTAAGAAAGGTGCTTAATTAATAATAATGTCTTGGCTATCCCAGGACATTTTTAATATCCATTACTTTAAATAATCATTAATCTTTGCCTAATAAGTGGCTTAGCTTTGAATTTGGTTTGTCTTAATTGCTTTGGGCTGTCAAAATAATGTTGATGATATACTTAGCAAAAGGGATTAAAGACGTTGCATCCTTTCAAAAAATAATGTCTGCATTTAAGAAACAACATTCATCTCCACGAGATTTTGTTTTCATTCTCTCGAGCGGAGATCTAAGCAAACTTATAGATTTCCCTTTTAAGGGTTATGTAGTTATCCTCAATGACATACCTACTAAAATCCATAATGATCAATTAGTCAAAGGGTTAGATCTATATCACTTGTATGACAATATATTTTCTTTGGAGAAGAGCGGAAAATTTAGTTACGGGAATTATGAATTCCAGGTTGATGAAAATGGAATCTACATCGATAATAAGAACCTATTTGATGATGCTAAGGAAGCTGAACTATTGCAACTTCCTTATATAGATGAAGGCTCCAAATATGTGGACGCTAATGTTTATTACCAAAGTCTAGGAAGCAAATTAGGCATAGTTGGTTCAAGTTTTGAATGTACTCGTTTCCTTTCTAATAAAGATGGGACAATCGGGCCTGTAACGGAAGAAGAACTCCCCGAATATTTCTATGAGAGCACTTCTTATCTAGGGAGCAAATACCTATCAACTAGGAATGTAAAGAAATTGGTTTTGGTCAAATATTTTGATGATGAAGGCTTAAATATTTTTTATGAAGATGGATATGAAGAGAAACTAATTGGCAAGGATGTTGATAAATTTTTGAGCTGCTACAAATATTATAATCCTACATTAGACGCTATCCGTTATGGTGTGCTAATAGATGAACGCAAAACCAAACGAAAAAGAAAAACCATTTAACCCGTGTATTAATATTTGATCTATTTTTTAAAAATAAGTTAATAAATAATCGATTTTAAATTTAACGTTTGTTAATGTTTTGATTTGGTGTTAAGGTTTTTTTGACGGACAAAGAATTGAAGCGATTAGTAGTATCAACAACAACCGATTCCCTGGATTATGTTGAAGGGATTGATAACTGTTACGGGATAACTCGTCTTCATATGACTGCTATACATAATGGAACAACTAGAGTTTTGGGAAAATATATTGATCCTAACGTTTTCTATTTTTCCTTAGAAGATCTTAGATCCAAAAATCATTGCCTAAAGCAAGCATGCCTACTCATGATGAGATTGTTTCTATATTTAATAAGGCTATAGAAGAAAAATATGATGAAATTATTTTTGTAACTTTTTCTTCTTGCTTCGGTGGTACCTATGATTTCGTTTGCTCTTTATCAAAAGATTTCGCATCTAAAATAAGGACATATGTCATTAACTCAAGGACATTTGGTTTTAACCAAGGCTATATTGCCCTTAAAGTACAGGAAATGGTCAATAAGGGCGTTCCTACATCTGATATATTAGTTAAGGTAGAAAAGTTAATTAAAAACCAAACCATAGTTGCCCTTGCTAAAAACATTGATTACGTATATGCAAATCACCTAGTTTCTTTAAGAAAAAACATTTTTGCCAAGGTGTTTCATCATATTCCAGAATTTAAGCTTACTAAAATCATTATTTCGATATGATTAAAAACACCCCTTTCCAACGTATTGCTTTTGATGATACCTTTGCAAAGGTAAAAGAACTTATCGGAGATAAAAAAGAAAAGAATATCTTTTATTCCACCTATATACTGGCAAGGAATTTCTAGAAACTTTAAAGGAAAAAGAAGTGACCGCGGGAATTGAAACCAATTTTCCTGATGTTATATTCTCTCCTGCGATTGGCTTTAGGTATGGGCCATATTTAGCGGGTTACGGTTTTATTGATTTAAAAAACATTGACTAATACTTGCTTATTCTTTTATTATCCAAATTATGAAATATAGCAAGAAGAAAGTAATAACATTAATTTCCATCTTAGTTTTTATTTTTGTTTGTTCCATTTCTAGCATCATCATCTTCTATTACTTAAAAAGATTTGGATATGGATCATATCTATTTTATGTTGGAATGGGGATTTTCTTTGTATTGGCTATAATTTTCTTAGTCGTAGTGTCTAAAACTAGCAAAGGCATAAATGAATATTTTATAACATCAAGAGGAGCCAAATTATCTTCAATTGAATTGACCCATGTATCTAATTTCGATTTGGAATCATTTAAAAAACACCTAGAAAATAAATATGAATTTGATAATAAGAATTATGTTAGAAGCAGGTTTACTTTAGATTATGGAAAGCAGGTATATGCCTTTTCTTTCCAAAATACATCATCTTTTAAAAGCAAGGTTGAACACGATTCTTTTAATATTGGTCCATTCAATAAGAAAGCACGTTCTTATTTATTAATAGATTTCCTATGTGTAGATAATTTAACTGATGGCGATTTGGAATTCTTAAAGGAATATTCAATTAAACTCATCTCATTAGAAGAAGCTTCTTTTGGATTAAGTGAGCCTAGGTTAAAGTCTTTATTGCCCTTGATTTATGATAAGAAAACATCCTCTCTTTATTATTTTTCCTTTAAAGGGGGACTGCCTTCTTTATATAAAAAATCCCTAAAAATATTAGAAAAAGAAGTAAAATGCTCAATATAGACACGTGTTCATTTTAGTGATAATCTTTTTTTGTTATGAAAAGCTTACGCGTAGAAAAAACTAAAGAAGATATAAGAGAAGAGACCTTAAGATTGCTTAAGAAAAACACTTTTCAAGGCGTTACGGTTAAAGATATTACTTCTAATCTAGGACTATCTAGATCGACTTTTTATTTACATTATGAAAATGTTTCAGATGTCATTGATGATGTAGAAAACATCATTATCTCTGATATTTCAAAGATAATATTTAAACATTCTACCGGCAATTATCTTGAAGGCTTATACGAAACAGGTAACTATTTAAAAGATAATGCGACTAAAATCCAGGCTGTTGTCGATATTTCCCAATCCCATTTTACATATAAGATAAAGAAAACTTTCGAACCAATCGTAGTCCAAACCATCGCACCTCATCTTAGAGGCGATGAAAAAACCAAAAAATATGTTGGAATCTTCCTTTTCTCTGCTGGAGTAGGGGTATTCCGTGCTTGGTGCGATTCTGGATATGATGTTCCGATTGAAGATTTAATCAAGACATTTGTCATTAATTTCAGCCCTTTAATAAAGGATTAATAACTACTTAAGATAACTCCCTATCACTACCCTAAAGAATTTAGGGTAAAATATGTTTGCTTCTATGGCAATTATATCTAACAAAAACAAAGACGCTCCAACTCCAACAAACAAGAAAAAGACTGTTAAATATGTTTTATATATTTTAATCGTCTTGATAGCCACGGCTATTTCTTTGACGTTGTCTTTGTGGGGCGATCAATTTGGAAAGGTTATTGATGCTTTCTCGAAGGCCGATTGGGTATATATGGTCATCATTATTGGCATGGTTTTCCTTTCTTATTGCGTAGATGGGGTCATTATTTGGGCTTTTTGCCGTCTTTATACAAGGCAATATAAATTCCATCAAGGCCTAGCAGCTTCTTTTGTCGGACAGTTCTATAGCGATATTACTCCTGGGGCAAGTGGGGGACAGGTCATGCAAGCCTATACCTTGAAGTCGCAGGGATTAGTTATATCTAATGCCGCTTCTATTATGGTAATGTGGTTTATTATTTACCAGGCC
>JALEUF010000077.1 GCA_022781015.1 Caryophanales bacterium | reverse complement strand
GTTGATGCTTTTGAAGGAACAATGCCTCAAACTAGATTTGTCTTAAAAAATGCCCTTGAAAACCATATAAAGCCAATAGTCGTCATCAATAAGGTCGACCGTCCAAATGCCGACCCTCAAAAAGCAGTCGATGAAGTCTTGGATCTATTTATCCAACTAGGCGCTCCAGATGACTTGCTTGATTTCCCAGTTGTCTATACTTCTGCTTTAAACGGAACTAGTAGCTATTCTAGCGATCCATCAACCCAAAAAAAGGGAATGGATCCAGTATTTGAAACAATATTAAAGGAAATACCTGAACCAATTTGTGATCCTTCTGGACCATTTAGATTCCAACCAGCCTTGCTTGATTATAACGAATTTGTCGGAAGAATCGGCATTGGTACGATTAGAGGCGGATCCATTAAAGTTGGCGACACAGTTACCGATATTGCAACTAACGGCAATAAAAAAGACTTCAAAGTCATGAAATTATATACTTTCCTTGGATTAAAGCGAGTCGAGACTAACCAAGTCGAAAGCGGCGATATCTGCGCTATTGCAGGTTATGATGAACTTAATGTCGGTGATACTATTTGCACCGTTGGACATGAAAATCCACTTCCTCCACTTAGAGTAGATGAGCCAACCTTACAAATGGAATTTGGTACCAATTCGTCTCCGTTAAGGGGACAAGATGGCAAATTTGTCACCGCTAGGGTTATTGAAGAAAGATTATTTGAGGAAGTCCAAAGGGATGTTTCCTTAAGATATAAACGTATCCCAAATACCGAGACTTGGATCGTTTCCGGTAGAGGTGAACTCCATCTTTCCGTCTTAATCGAAACCATGAGAAGAGAAGGATATGAACTAGAAGTATCTAAGCCACATGTCATCATAAAAGAAATTGACGGCAAGAAATGCGAGCCTTACGAAGACCTTCAAATCGATGTTCCAAGCGAATTTGTCGGGGATATAATGGAAACTCTAGGCCAAAGAGGCGGAATAATGTCCGATATGAATGAAAATAATGGTCAGACAAGGCTAAATTATGTCATTCCTTCTAGAGGTTTATTAGGATTTGTATCTAATTTCCTTACCTTAACAAAAGGTTATGGAATCATTAACCACACATTTAAGGAATATCGTCCAATCTATAACCATGTAGTCGGAGAAAGAAACCTTGGGGTTCTTGTATCTGTTGATAAAGGACCTGCCACACCTTATTCAATCGAAAAGGTCGAAGACCACGGGATTATGTTCATCCTTCCAGGAACGATTTGCTACGAAGGTATGATTGTTGGGGAACATAGATATCCAGTCGATCTCTGCGTCAATGTCACCGCGACCAAACCTCAAACTAACGTTAGAAGCTCGAACAAAGACCAGACAGTTGTCTTGAAGAGTCCTAGAAAGATGTCGCTAGAAGCTTGTTTGGATTATATTAATTCTGATGAATTAGTAGAAGTCACTCCTCTTTCATTCAGGATGAGAAAAAGGATATTGTCCACTCCTGACCGTAAGAAATTCGATGCCAAAAAGAAGAATGAAGACGAATTGAATAACGAACTTTCTTCTTATTGCTAATCAATTTGGATTGAAGTAATCTCTTCAATCCTTTTTTTATCTTTTTCTAGTTGGATTTTTAATTCTTCTAAGGAAGCAAACTTCTTTTCTTCTCGCAAGAACGAAAGGAAGCTAATATAGACATGTTTATTATAAATATCTTGGTCAAAATTAAGTAAATGGGCTTCTATTATAGGCTTTTCTAATTTACCGACTGTAGGATTGTTCCCAACATTTATCATAGATTTATAAGGAATTCCATTTACATAAGTAAGGCCGAAATAAACCCCATTTTTAGGCATTACATAAGGAGAGTCAAAGGAAATATTAATTGTAGGGAAGCCAATATTCCTTCCATTATGGAACCCTTCTTTTACTAATCCATATATTTCATATGGATGAGAAAGGAATCTAAAGGCTTTCCTTACATCTCCTTGCTTAATAAATTCCTTTATAAGAGAAGAAGAAATCTTTTCATCTCCGATATATTCGATATCAAGCGCGAATACCTTAAAATATTTTTGAAGCAAATATATGTCGCCTTTGCCAAATTTACCAAAGCTATAATCTTTCCCGGTTACACATGTTTTAACTCCCAAAGGAATCAATACTTTTTCGATAAATTCAACTGGAGTCAAATCAAAGAAAGCTTGGTTTACATCGAATATAAAGCAATAATCTAGCCCTACTTTTGATATATATCTAATCTTATCATCAAGCGAAGTAAGTACTTCTTTACTCTTATTTCTAGATAAAAACAATTCTGGAGAAGTAGAAAACAAAAGGATGCCTGAACTAGAAGAAGATTCTAGTCTAGCTTTATAGGCAAGTTTAGCATGGGCTTTATGGAATCCATCAAACGTACCTAAGGCCAAAGTCAATCCATCAATACGAGGGAATTGCTTATTTAAATCCAAATGAATTATTTCCATTAAAATAAACCTCTTAAGCAGGAATAGTATCCATTTTCATCTTTTTTATAAATAGCAAGGGCTTCTTTATTGCTAAAAAGAAATATCTTTTCTTCATCTCTATCTAATCTAATCTTCTTGCCGTTTTTTATATCTTCAATTTCTTTTCCCTTTAATTCAAGCGAAGGCAAGAAAGAAAGGATATCCTTAACTGGAATAATATCATTTTCAGCGATATCTTCTTTCTTTTTGGCTTTTATCAAATTGAAATCATCCACTTCTATTCGCCTTAATTTATCTAGATATCCAATCGTATTTAATCTAGAAGCAAGAGTTTCTCCTAGGCTACGAACATAGGTTCCCTTGGATACTTTTACATAAAAATCTATGTAAGGGAATTTATAATCGATGAGCTTTGATTCAAATATCTTGACTGGTCTTTCCTTACGTTCGATTTTCTTTCCTTCCCTAGCTAAATCATATAAAGGGGTCCCATTTACTTTTATAGCAGAATACATTGGAGGGATTTGGCTAGTTATATCTAATAAAGAAGAAACTGCCTCTTCAACAGTTTCGTTTTTATAAATCTTAGTAGGTTGGCATTTAATTATCGGGGTATCTTTATCCAAGGAAGAAGTAGTTTTCCCTAGAACCAGCCTAGCAATGTAGCCCTTTTTGCTATCTTCAAGAAAAGAAAGTGCCTTAGTTGCCTTATTAATGGCCACGATTACAAGTCCAGTTGCAAAAGGATCTAAAGTACCTAGGTGACCTACTTTCCTAGTCTTGAACTTCCTTTGGAAATAATTATCAATATGTCTAGTAGTCTCGTTAGGCTCTTTATCTACTAGAATAAATCCATCAAGCATAGGCAAATTATATAAAAATATAGGCTTTACTTCTATAAAAACAATGACTATTGGCTTTAGGAAAGATAAACTATTGCCATGAAATATATAAGAAAAGTCTTAGCATGTTTAAGAAAAGCCGATGAAAGATACGCTTTAATCGATGACAACGATAGAATTGTCCTTGGAATATCTGGGGGAAAAGATTCTTTATGCCTATTAAAAGCCATGTCGATATATGGCAAATTCTCGTCAAAGAACTTTAAGATTTATCCAGTCTGCCTAGATTTAGGTTTCCCTGATTTTAATTCAACCGAATTGGAAAAATATTGCTCTTCTTTGGGATTAAAATTAAGGGTAATCAACTGTAAGGAAATCTATCCCATATTAGTAGAGCATAAAAAAGAAGATGGACACTTGCCTTGCTCAATATGTGGCAGGATGAGAAAGGCTGCGATTAATCTAGAAGCAAAGAAACTAAAGGCAAATAAAGTTGCCTTTGCCCATCATAGAGATGATGCGATTGAAACATTATTCATGAATATGATACATGGGGGGAGAGTTTCAACTTTTGAGCCAAAAATGTACCTTTCCAGGGCAAAAATCACATTTATCCGTCCTTTAATCGAATGTAGCGAGTTAGATTTAATCGGGATGGCAAGAGAGGAAAATCTTCCTGTAATGAAGAAAATCTGCCCTGCCGACGGGTTTACCGAAAGACAATATATAAAAGATTTCCTGAAGGGTCTATATTCTTCTAGAAGCGATTCAATCACCAATCTAGCAGAGATGCTTTCTAATGATGAAGGATTCAAGCTTTATTTCAATTTATTAGAAACTACTTCTACTAGAATCCATTCCCTTTCATATAAAAGAATCAATAATGTCGATGATTTCAAATCTTTAATCGAATTTTCTAATAAGGAAAATATAAAACTAAGCAAAAAGATTAGTAAAGGTGAGACTATTTTATTATTAAAAAACCACAAAATAATTGGTTATATGGTAATTAATAATATATCCACCCATTCAATTGAATTTGTTGATTTCGAATGTTTAGGAAGCAAGGAAGAAAAAGAAGAATACCTAAAATTATATATCGAGACTTATTCAAGGAAAGTAATCCCCGTTACATATATTTATAGCTGCAGGAAAGATAAAAAAATAGCCTCCATGCTAGGTTTTAGCAAAAAGGCTAATAAAATGTATTCTCTAAAGATAGTTACTACGCATCCTTTTTAAGGGATTCGATTTGGCTTTCTTCTCTTTCTAAGGCTTTATCTAATGATTCGGCTTTATCAAAAGATTCATCAAGAATGAAGGTTATCTTTGGAACTGAATATAAATCCATCTTTTTGGCAAGGGAACTCCTAACAAAGCCACTTGCTTTTTTTAATTCGGCAAGTTTGGTCTTTGGATGATCTCCGAAGAAAGTAACATAGACTTTCGCCTCGCTATAATCATCATTGACCACTACTTCGTTAACGCTAACTAAGCCAATATGTGGATTTTTTATTTCCCTAGAGATAATCTCAGAGATGTCTTTAGCAATGACAGCTTTTATTCTACCTTGTCTATTGGCCATCGCTTTCTCCTTTTTCAATCATCTCATATCCTTCGATGATATCGCCTTCTTTGATGTCGTTATATCCATCGATTGTAAGACCACATTCATAACCTTCCTTGACTTCCTTGGCATCATCTTTGAATCTTTTAAGCGATCCAAGTTTGCCTTCATAAATGACAACGCCATTTCTCATGAGACGAATCTTGCTTCCGTTTTTAAGGAAACCGCTAGTGACATAAGATCCACCGATTGTACCAATCTTAGAAATCTTATAGATATGCCTAATTTCTGCCTGTCCGGTAATATTTTCAACCTTTTCGGCAACAATCATACCCTTCAAGGCTTTTTCCATTTCATCAAGCAATTCATAGATTATCTTGTGGAGATGGATTTCGACATGGTTTTCTTCTGCCATAGTCCTAACTCTAGCATCAGGTCTGACATTGAAACCAAATATGACGGCATGGCTAGCATTGGCAAGCAAGACATCGGAATCAGAAATTGCCCCAGCTGAAGCAAGCAAGACATGAATCTTGATTGAATCATTAGACATCTTCTCCAAATTGGCCTTCAAAGCTTGGGCGGTACCATCGCTATCAGCCTTGACAATAACATTGAAATCTTTGATTTTGCCAGCGTTTACTAGGTTATTTAAGTCATTTAATGACATGGCACTAGTTTGTCCTCTAGTGGCTTCTAGTTTGGCTTGGCTACGTTTTAAGGCAATATCCTTAGCTTGTTTTTCTTCTGGGAAAGCCATAAATCTATCGCCAGCACTAGGAACGGCAGCTAATCCAATAACGGAAACAGGAGTTGATGGGCCAGCAGACTTTAGAACCTGCCTAAATTCGTTGCTCATCCTCCTTATTTTTCCATAAGTTTCGCCGACAACGACGAAATCGCCAGAATTCAAAGTACCATTTTGGACTAATAAAGTAGCTTTTGGGCCTTCCCCTTTATCTAGATTTGCTTCCAAAACTGTACCTATTGCATATCTAGAAGGATTGGCCTTAAGTTCAAGCATTTCAGCCTTTAAGGTAATCATTTCTAGCAAATCATCAATGCCGATTCCTTTTTTGGCAGAAATCTCGCAACACATGACATCTCCACCATAATCTTCACTAATGACATCATGAGCCATAAGTTCTTCTTTTACTTTTCTAGGATTTGCTCCGGCTTTATCGATTTTATTAATAGCAACAATTATCGGAACTCCTGCTGCTTTAGCGTGGTCAATGGCTTCAATTGTCTGAGGCATGACTCCATCATCAGCAGCAACAACTAAAACAACAATATCAGTAACAGAAGCACCTCTAGCCCTCATTGCAGTAAAGGCAGCATGTCCTGGAGTATCGATAAAAGTAATCTTCTTGCCATGTATTTCTTTTTGGTAAGCACCAATTTCTTGGGAAATTCCACCAGCTTCAGTATCAACAATATGACTAGATCTGATTGCGTCGATCAAGGTAGTCTTGCCATGGTCGACGT